>JBFJVR010000071.1:0-9317 GCA_041624095.1 Oleiphilaceae bacterium | reverse complement strand
TCACGACCAATACCCCGGCCTGTTCGGCGCGTTCAAGGATATGCGTGGCGTAGATGAATTCTGCATCTACAGGCGGGTCTTTACGCATGATAATCGTATCGAGCGCGGCAAGCTCATGGTCACTTGGGTCGCCGAGAGAAAACCAATTTTGCGGGTCGCGCCGGACTTCGAGCGAGCGCATACGTGCTTTCGCAACGCCCTGATCCAGGTACAGGTCCGGGAGCTCAATATAAAATAACTGCCATCCCATTTTTTGCGCCGCGAGCGCCATCGCGAAGCTCGTATCTTTATTTATATTGATGTCCTGAATGGGATCCATCACAAAAGCGATTTTTATCGACATTAATTTCCTGCTAAACCTAAATTTTGTACTAATCTTAATTAAATCTAAGACCAAACTGAATTTTCTCGGGTCGCTAGCATACCTTAAAAATTGGCGTGATCGGCTTTCGAGGTGCTCCGGAGCGCAAATTCTAGACGATATTTACATTCATTACATTTTATATGAAACAATTTCTTTCCAAGATTTTCTAAATAAACTATAAATAATAAACGCTTATGAAATGAATCGTGAATCTATATTAGAAAGCGCTTTCAACATATTGGTCTATAGTAAATTTATGCCCACTGTAAAAGTGAGTGTATTGTAGCGCGTTGCCATGGTGACTAGTCACCGAATATGTTTAACGCAAGGTAATTCTTCAAGTGCCCCAGGCTGCTAGATAATGGAAGAGAATTTCGAAAATTTAAAAATAATGGTGATCGACGATAGTAAAACCATTCGTCGTACAGCTGAAACTTTATTAAAAAAGGTCGGCTGCACCGTTATCACTGCAACAGATGGCTTTGACGCCTTGGCAAAAATAGCGGATTCGCATCCGGATATTATTTTTGTCGATATCATGATGCCCCGGTTGGACGGCTATCAGACCTGTGCTTTGATAAAAAACAACAGTGCGTTTAAATCAACGCCGGTAATTATGTTGTCCAGTAAAGATGGTTTGTTCGATAAGGCTAAAGGTCGAATAGTTGGATCAGATCAGTATCTGACCAAACCATTCAGTAAGGATGAGTTATTAAACACTATCCGCAACCATATGCCGGCTAGTTAGACTTTATTTATAAATAATCAGATTGCTTTCAGTAGTGTGATTTTTTTGCTTGGGGGAACCATGGCTCGAATTTTAATAGTGGATGATTCACCGACTGAAATCCGTAAGATTTCTACCATTCTTGAACGCAACAATCATCAGGTCATCACTGCTGATAATGGTGCTGATGGTGTTGCTGTCGCGCGTTCCGAGAAGCCCGACCTCATTTTGATGGATGTTGTCATGCCAGGCCTGAACGGTTTTCAGGCTACGCGGCAGCTTACGCGGGCGCCCGAAACAGCAGATATACCAGTTATTATTGTGACCACCAAAGATCAGGAAACTGACCGGGTTTGGGGAACCAGACAAGGTGCCAAAGGGTATTTGGTTAAGCCTGTCAGTGAGGACAGTTTGACCAAAACGATTGATGAATTGCTGAACTAAGGTTGAACTTCTAGATCATGTCATCATCTTCCAATCCGTTCCATGTCCTAGCAGAAATCGCCCGCCGAAGCGTGAGTATGGCGACAGGCCTGCCTGCTCAGGACGAAGCCGTAGAGCTTTGGAACGGTATCGGGTTTACGATCGCTGATACCCATTTTGTTGCCCAAATGGGGTCTGTCTCCGAGCTCTTGCATCCTCCCAAGTATACCGCTGTCCCTGGCGTGCGTAACTGGCTGCTTGGTGTTGCTAACGTGCGGGGCCGACTTCTGCCGATTATGGATCTGGCTCGTTTTTTCGGTTTGAATCACAGCTCGTCCAAGAGTCGTGACCGGCGCGTGCTAGTTATTGAACAGGGTGAAATTCTGAGTGGTTTCATCGTCGATAGCGTCCAGGGTATGCAGTATTTTTCTGCCGACAGCTTTCAGGCTGAGATATCCAAAGATTTGCCCGAAGCCATACGGCCCTATGTGAAGGGTACTTACGTGAAGAACGATATTGAGTGGAAAGTATTTGATACTTTGGTGCTAACCAATGATGACAAGTTCTTGGACGTTGCGGTGGCGATGACCTAGGACACAAGATTAATGATGTTTTTAGATAATACCAACAATTAGATTGAAACAAGGCCGGGAGCCAGGAAATGAAAATCATATCTGGAAAATTCAGCACAGATCAGAGCAATGATTCGCGCATCATCATCATAGGTGGTGCGTTGGTTGTATTGCTGCTCGCTCTACTCTGGGTATCCTACATTATTGTAAGAGATAGTAATTACGACAAAGAATACGCCGGCTATGCGAGTGATCTCAGGGTCTTGTCTCAGGAGGTGGCGAAGAATGCCACGGAAGCCGCTGCGGGTAAGGAAGAAGCCTTTAAGCAGCTGCAAAAATCTAGGGATGACTTTGAGCGCAAGCTGAGTCTGATTGTAAACGGTAACGATGAAACCGGCCTTCCCCCTTCCGACCTGGCTCAGGAAACCGGGGTGGTTGCCCGTTGGCAAACAGTGAAAAACAACGCTGACCGGATTGTTGATAATGAAGAAACGGTACTGGCGCTGCACCAGATTGCCGAGACCCTGAACGAAACCATTCCGCAGTTGCAGATAGAATATGAAGATGTGGTGATGATCCTGCTAGGCAACGACGCCCCAGCTGACCAGATATCGGTTGCAGAGCGGCAGTCACTTCGAGCAGAACGGATTGTAAGGAGTGTTAACAACATTCTGACCGGAGACGAAGACGCTGCAATAGCAGCTAACCGTTTCGGTGAAGATGCCACGTTATTTGGCCGCGTAATGAACTCGATGTTCGAGGGCAACGACGCCATGGAAATTTCGCAGGTCACAGATGAAGATGCCATCTATGGACTTGAAGCGATTGCTGAGTTGTTTGACTTTGTCGATAGCAACGTAAAAGCGATTCTTGAAACCTCTCCCGAATTGTTCAAGGTTCGTAATGCTGCGAACTCAATTTTCGAAAACTCGATTGCGCTGCTGAACGAAACGACCAGTCTCGCAACCAGTTTCCAGACGCAGGCCGACGAGCGATCGGTTAGTCCTACCTTGGCATATATTATTTTGGCCGCGATTATCGTGTTGATAGTTGTAGTAGGCTGGTTGTTGTTCCAAGACAGCCAAAACCGCTTGCGCCTCACCGAGGAGCAGAATGAACAGAACCAGAATGCGATTTTACGTTTACTTGATGAACTGGCTGACCTCGCTGATGGTGACTTGACTACAGAGGCAACGGTAACCGAAGACTTTACCGGTGCGATTGCCGACTCGATTAACTTCGCGATCGACCAAATGCGCGGACTGGTTAAGGCGATCCGGGATACGGCTTTACAGGTTGCGTCCTCTGCTCAGGAAACGCAGAGTACTGCTATGCACCTGGCTGATTCATCTGAGCATCAGGCTCAAGAGATCGCTGGCGCATCTGCTGCTGTAAATGAAATGGCGGTGTCGATTGATCAGGTATCCTCAAATGCTGCAGAGTCAGCGGCGGTTGCGGAGCGGTCGGTTGCGATCGCGAAAAAAGGTGCCGAAGTGGTACAGAACACTATCCACGGCATGGACACGATTCGCGAACAGATTCAGGAAACGTCGAAACGTATCAAGCGACTGGGTGAATCGTCTCAGGAAATCGGTGATATCGTTTCCTTGATTAACGACATTGCCGACCAAACCAACATTCTTTCTTTGAATGCTGCGATTCAGGCATCGATGGCTGGTGATGCAGGTCGAGGCTTCGCGGTAGTTGCGGATGAGGTTCAGCGACTGGCGGAACGTTCGTCTGCAGCAACCAAGCAGATTGAGGCACTGGTTAAGACAACCCAGACAGATACCAACGAAGCGGTTATTTCGATGGAGCACACCACGGCTGAAGTGGTGAGAGGGGCGAGGCTAGCACAAGACGCTGGTGTCGCGCTGGAAGAAATCGAAACCGTATCGATGAACCTGGCGGACTTGATTCAGAATATCTCCAACGCCTCGAGACAACAATCGTTGTCGGCGGGCCATATCTCTAACACGATGAATGTTATCCAAGAAATTACATCGCAAACGTCTGCGGGTACCAACGCGACAGCGAAGTCGATCGGTAACCTGGCAGAAATGGCCAGCCAGTTGAGAGCGTCAGTATCGGGCTTCAAATTGCCGGCCGATGAGGGTGATGCGAGCACTGGTCAAGAAGCCAATGTTGCATGATATAGCAGGCGATGTCTCGTCTAAGACATAAGCTAGTATGGATAAAGTACGGAACGATGCACTCAAAGGCACGGTTATGAATTGGGAAAAAGTGCCTTACTCTATGCTAAGTGATGCGCAATTCCTGCTATGGCAAGCTCTGCTTGAAGAGCGGACAGGTATGTATGTGCCGCTGGAAAGAAAGTCGTTGTTGCAATCCAATCTGATCATCAGGATGCGTGAAATAGGGTGCACTAATTACGATCAGTATTACGCACAGATACTACCAAAACCGAGTGGTTTGCTGGAGTGGAGTATTCTGCTAGATCGTTTGATGGTTCAGGAGACTCGCTTTTATCGGAACTCTGAATCGTTGCAGCTGGTGAAGCGCTTTCTCGAGCGAGGACGAGCTAAACGCAGCCCCGTTAATATCTGGAGTGTCGGGTGCTGTACCGGCGAAGAGCCGTATACATTAGCAATGCTTGCCCATGAGTCTTTGGGTGACGGGGAAAGCGGTGCCGCATTTGGTATATCGGCTACAGATATAAGCTTGCCGGCGCTGCATAAGGCCAGAGAAGGTATTTATAACGGAAGAAAGCTGGTCGACCTGGACCCAAGCTGGGTAGAAAAATACTTTCGCAAAGTAGATGGCTCCAATTACCAGGTTGCTGATGAACTTAAGCGCCGCGTATGCTTTTCGATGGCGAATATGGTGGAGATTGACAAGAGTCCATTGCGCCATATGGATGTCATTTATTGTCAGAATGTACTGATTTATTTTAGAAAAGAGCGCAGGCACGAAATTTTGGATTGTCTGATTGAACGATTGGCACCGGGGGGCATGCTGGTGATCGGTCAGGGAGAGGCGACAAATTGGACTCACCCCTGGGTCGCACGGGTTCCCGATAACCAGACACTGGCGTATTTGCGCCACACAGACAGCTGATCAGCAAGTGCAAAAGGAATTTGTTCTGCTTTCAGGTACTTATTAGTCAACGCATGAATTGGAGAAGTTATGGCTGATAACCATGACTATATAGCTCTCGATTGGGTTCGAGGCGAAATAGAACAGACATTATCCCAAGCTCGAACTGCGTTGGAGGCGTTTGTCGAAAATAAAGACGACACAACGCAAATGACATTTTGCTTGAACTATGTCCATCAGGTGCACGGCACATTGCAGATGGTCGAGTTTTATGGCGCTGCGCTCTTAGCCGAAGAAATGGAAAAGCTATGTCAGGGCCTGCTTGAGAATACCGTTGCCAGCGACGACGAAGCCATGTCGGTACTCATGGAAGCGTTGCTGCAGCTCGAGAACTACTTAGAACATATTCAAACGGGCCAGCGTGATCTGCCCGTCATCCTGCTGCCTATTCTCAACGATCTGCGTGCTCTTCAGGGTCAACCCTTGTTGTCAGACACTTCTCTTTTCACGCCCGACCTCAGTGCCGCCGACGTAGAAAGCGGAATAGATCATGGGCAACGAATGCAGGATCAGCAAGTTCAGGCAAACCTGCGCAAGTTGAGACAAATGTTTCAGTTTTCGTTGGCAGGGATTATTCGCGGAAATGACTTGGCTGATAATTTCTCGTATCTCTATAAAGTACTTTCAAGGCTGGAGAAATTTTGTCAGGGAAGCCCAATCGGGAAAATATGGTGGGTGGCGATCGGCTACCTGGATGCTATTCAGTCAGATGAAAATGTCCTCGGTTCAGCGACCAAGCAAATTCTTAAGGATTTGGATCATCAGATCAAATTAATGATTGATGAACCTGAAACCATTCTCACCGCGCCTTTACCGGCAGATTTGTTGAAGAATATGCTGTATTACGTCGCAAAAAATGACGTAACAAGCACCCGCGTTGGCGAGCTGAAAGAAGCCTTTAATCTGCAACAAGCCTTACCCAGCGATGAAGAAGTCAGCCACGAGCGGCAAAAGTTACAGGGGCCGGGCAAGGAAACAATGGCTTCGGTGGTGCTTGCTTTGGGTGACGAGCTGAATCAAGTGAAAGACAGCCTGGATCTGTATGTACGCAGCGAGCAAAAAGACAATCAGGAACTCGCCGACATGATTCCAATGCTCACTCAAATCGCTAACACAATGGCGGTGCTTGGTTTGGGCGTCGCGCGAAAAACAGTATTAGACCAGATAAGTGTTATTGAAGCGGTAACCTCGGGTGAACAAGCGGCAGATGACCAGCTAATGATGGATATGGCCGGTGCCTTGTTGCTTGTCGAGGCGAACCTGAACTCGCTGACCGAAACCTCGAAAGACGACTCTGGGCAAGACGGGTTTCAAGTTCCCGCCGAGCATTTTGAGAGCGCACACAAGGCCGTTATTTTTGAATCACGAAACGGCTTGGAACAAGCCAAGAACAGCATTGTAAGCTTTATCGCCTCACAGTGGGATCATACTGAGATAGAAGACGTTCCTGATTTGCTCGATAGCATTCGCGGCGGATTGCAGATCATTCCTTTAGATCGTGCTGCCAAGCTGTTGGAAGCTTGCAGCAACTACATACGTAATGACCTGCTTAACGCAAAAGCGGTTCCCGATTGGCAGCAACTTGATCGCTTGGCAGATGCGATCACCAGTATCGAATATTACATGGAGAGGCTGTCGGAGGGAGCGAAAGATAATGATCGCATTCTACAAGTTGCAGAAGACAGCATTAACAAACTGGGTTTCTCTGCTGGAGATACCCAGACCACGGGTGATGAAGAAGAGAAAAGCGGGCTGAAGCACCACACATCAGAAATCGCCTCGGAGTCACCCGATGCCGTCACCAAGGAGAGCGACGAAGGGCTGATCGACGAAGAAATTCTCGAGATATTTGTCGAAGAATCTAATGAGGTGATGAACGACATCTCGGTCATTATGGAGCAGTTGCGGGCCGACGCCGAGAATCTCAATGCACTAAAAGAGTTACGGCGGGCGTTTCATACCTTAAAAGGAAGTGGACGCTTGGTTGGTGCAAGCGACCTGGGTGAACTAGCGTGGTCGGTTGAAAGTTTGCTGAATAAACATATCGAAAAAGCGCAGCTGACAAGCCCCGAAGTACTCGATTTTATTGATGGTGTGGCTGAGCGTTTGCCTGCGATGGTAGAGGCATTTTCAGCGCAAACTGCACCTAGTGATTACGCACATTTGTTAAGTCGTGCCGAACAGTTGCAAGCAGATCTTTTTGACTCAAACAGAGCTGCAGTGGCGAATGCTGAGCCCTCGCCTGCCGAGCCAGATTTGACGTCAGCAGAGCCCGCTCTTGAAAGGGCACCGTCGGACTCAGAAACCAATTTACCGGACTCGGACTCCAGTCCAGCCGAAGAGCCTAAAGTAGAAATGGGCACCGATGCCGCAGAGGCAGACGATGAAGATGACCTGATCGATGATGAAATACTGGAAATCTTCATCGAAGAGGCTGAAGAAGTGTCGGAGACGATTAACGAGTTTCTGCCGCAGTTTTTAGCCGAGTACGATAACAAAGAGGCACTGGCTGAACTCCGGCGAGCCTACCATACGTTAAAAGGCAGCGGACGTATGGTCGGAGCCGAGTCGATAGGTGAAACGGCCTGGGCGATCGAGAATTTGCTCAACCGCGTTATCGACGGCTCTATTCTTATGAATGAGGATATTGCTTCTCTTGTTAAGTATGTATCGGACATTATTCCCAGCCTGGTAGAGTCGTTCAAAAAACGTGAAGCAACGTCGCTGGATATTAACAAAGCCCAGCAGCAGGCAGAGGCACTGGCGAAAGGCGAACTTGTTGGCAGGATCGTTCAATCGGCTACTGCGGAGGCGGGTCAAGCTGAAGAGGAACATGAGGTTGGTATCGACGCTGCCTTGCTGGAAATATTTGAATCCGAAGCGCTTATCCATGTTGAAGCGGTAGAAGGTTTTGCCGAAGGGGTGTCTGAGAATCACTCTGTAGCGATTGACGATAACCTGTCGCGTGCATTGCATACCCTAAAGGGCAGTGCAAACACCGCAAATATAGAGCCGATAGCGCAGGTAGCCGTACCGGTAGAAAAACTGGTGAAGGACGCGCGAGCTCATAATGTCGAGGTAAACGCGGCATTTGCGGAATTGCTGAAAGCGGCGATGTTGTTGGTAAGAACCGGGATCGAACAATTGGCTTCATCCCCAAAACAGGTTATCGATGGGGCCGACGAATTTATCGATCGTCTGAAGCTGTTCCATCAGGACATACTAAAAGATGTTGCCGAAGATGATGAGTTCCTGAATGCACCAGCACAAGATCCGCAACTGGTCAGTATTTTTCTGACTGAAGGACTGGATATTCTGCTCGACGCTGAGGGCATACTGAACGATTGGAGCGAAAATCCGGTCAAAGGCGACAAACTTGGGCAGTTGATAGGCGAAGTCAAGACACTCCATAGAGGCGCGCGTGTGGCGGGCCTCGAAAGCATTGCTGAACTGTGTGAATGTTTAGAGGAATGTTATGGCGCTGTTGATCTTGGTGAACAAGCACCAAGTGAAAAGTTTCTTTCGGATATCAAGCGTGGGCATAACGCCCTGATCGACATGATGGATCAGGTTGCGGCGGGCTTAAGTGCTGTTCCCGATAATAAGCTGCTTGCAGAGTTGCGCGAGCACATCGTTGCGCAGAATAAGATCGCGAACTCGCTTCAGTCTGCTGATGACGCGGGGTTGAACGACAAGCTCGAAGAACTCGAAAAAGAGTTGGATGAAGTCTTGCCCACCTTGAGCGTCGAGGGTGCCGGAGAAGACGGTGAAGCAGAAGAGCAAGAGCCGGTTTTTGATGATGAACTGGCCGAAATCTTCCTTGAAGAAGCTCGAGAGCTGGTTGATGCAATGGCGCCAGCACTCGCTCAGCTAAAAGACGGCGAAAACACGCAAGCCATATTAGCTCAGCTACAGCGTGATCTGCATACGCTTAAAGGCGGGGCCCGTATGGCCGGGATCAACGAAGTCGGCGACTTGGCCCACGCTCTGGAATCGATATTTGAGCATTATTACGAACACAAAAAAGAACCGGGCACCTTACTGTTATCCTTATTTGAGGATGCAGAGCAGGCTTTGGCTCAGTCTCTTGTTGCGATCGAAGCGAATCAGGCAT
>JBFJVR010000070.1:0-9421 GCA_041624095.1 Oleiphilaceae bacterium | reverse complement strand
GTCTGTTTTATATGTAGTGAGTCGTTATGCTCATTCGTATATTCATGTCACCTCTAATTACGTGCCATTCAGGCTCCGAGCATTTTTAATCGGAATATTCACAACTCTATTTATGAGCTTGTACCTAGTTTTTATTTTGTTGAATAAAGTCGTTTAGTAGGTGGGGTTGTAGGTATGAATCGCACCGATAAATTCGGAGGCGGATTTGTTTGAGTCATGCTGCCGCATTGTTCTCTAATTGTCGATAATAGTTTTCCTCATATTCAACAGGCGGCATATCACCGATAGAGCTCAATAATCGCTTATTGTTAAACCAATCAACCCAGTCCAACGTTGTGAGCTCAACCTGTTCTAATCCTTTCCAAGGACCGTCTTTGTAGATAACTTCCGTTTTGTATAACCCGTTAATCGTTTCAGCAAGAGCATTGTCATATGAATCACCAATACTGCCTACTGAAGCGTTGAAGCAAGCTTCAGAAAGGCGTTCTGAGTAACGAATTGAGACATACTGGCTACCTCGATCGCTATGGTGTATCACACCTTTGGGCTTACCTCTTGCCCATAACGCCTGCTCTAGCGCATCCAGGATCAATTGCGTCTGCATTGACTTCATTGCTCGCCAGCCGACTATTTTGCGTGAAAACACGTCCGTCACGAATGCGACATAGACGAAGCCTGACCACGTCGCAACGTATGTAATATCTGCAACCCAAAGTTGATTTGGGCGCGCTGCGGTAAATTCACGGTTCACCAGATCCAAAGGCTTGGCTGCCTGATCGTCAGGAATCGTTGTGATACAACGACGCCCGCGACGAACTCCTTTAATTTCAAGCGCAGCCATTAATCTAGCAACCGTGCAACGCGCTACATTAAAGCCCTCGCGTATTAATTGCTTCCACACTTTCCTGACACCATAGACGCTGCGATTCTCTCGCCAAACACGCAAGATTTCAGGCTTAAGTGCTTCATCCCGATGATATCGCTGGCAGCGACGTTCAACGTTATTCTCAAGCAATTTACAACGGTAATAGGTTGATGGTGCAATCTGCAGTACACGACAGATTGGCTCGACACCATACAGCGCCCGATATGTATCGATAAATAGAACTACTTCTGCGGTTTGCGGTCGAGCTCCGCTTGAGCAAAAAATGCAGCGGCTTTTTTCAGAATCTCATTAGCCTGCTTTAACTCTTTGTTCTCTCGTTCTAATTCTTTAATTTTCGCAGCAGCGTCACTGGGTACACCAGGTTTCTTACCGACATCCACTTCCATTTTGTTGAGCCAAGCTCTTAATGTCTCAGGCGTACAGCCGATTTTAGACGAAATTGACACTAAGGCGGCCCATCGGGAAGAGTGCTCGTGCTCTGATGTTAATACCATGCGAACTGCGCGTTCACGTACTTCGGGGGAATAGGTTGCTCTCTTGTTCATTGGCTAATTCTCTCAAGATAATTAGCCTCCGACAAACCCGGTGCGATTCACTTCCACTTCAGCAGGTCTTCAATCGCAGCAATAATGCTTTCCTTGGCGCTAATAAATTCCATACCGAGTTCCTGCTTAACTTTACTATTGTCATAGCGCATGGTTTTGCCGATGTGGGTACGCATGTAAGTGCCGCTGCCTTTTGGTTGTGTGTAAGACAAAAGCTTCATCACCTTGTCGCCAAAAGGACTCGCTAAATTGACTTTGGGTAGCTTGAACTTGTCGTAACCTTGCTGCTTAAGAAAGTCGACGACTTCAGACATCTTCATGCTTTCATTTGCTACTAAGTAGCGGCCTTTGGCACTTGGCGATTCCATAGCCAGAATGTGTGCCTTGGCGACATCCCTTACATCGACCATGCCCCAATTGATCGACATGATAGTGGGGTAAACCCCCGACAGCATATCGCTGAATATCTTGTTGCTTTCGTTCAAACCGGGGCCTAAAGATGGGCCGATCACCATAAAGGGATTTATTACCACCAAATCGAACGGGGTGTCGTTCGACTCGACGAATTGCCAAGCCGCTTTTTCTGCCAGCGTTTTGGAGTAGTAATACGGGTTTCGCTTCAGACTCGATTTTGTGTTCCAGTCTGCTTCGCTGAACACCTTATTGCTATCTGGCTCATCGGTGATCGCCGCTACTGATGAAGTGAGTACGACTCTTTTGATGCCAGCGACTTTCTGGCAAGATCTGAGCACGTTTTCGGTGCCTTTGACCGCCGGGTCAACCAGCTCTTTCTGTGGATCTTTCACGTTGACAGAATACGGGCTCGCGGTATGCATAACATAATCACAGCCTTCAAAGGCTTTGTCATAGGCTGCGTCGTCGAGCAGGTCAGCCTTAACCAATTCCAGCCTTTCGTTTGCTCCCTCCAGGGAGTTTAGGTAAGGGTAATTACTGGCGTCGCCTCTTACTGTTCCGCGCACGCGATAGCCTTTTTCCAAGAGTTGTTTAACCGCGTGGGCTGCAATAAAGCCAGAAGCGCCAGTAACGCAGACCAAAGGTGAGTTGTGTGTCGTGTCCATTGTCTTGCCCTATAGTGGTGGAGTATGTGTAGTGAACTGACCTGGGGTTATTTATAAAATGACTCAGGGTCAGTTGTCAACAGTTTTCCGGTTTTAACAACCAGAGAATAAACTTCCATGTTTGTTCCTCTCCGCATAGTCATGGATAGAAAATTGACAAATAACCTTGAGTCAGTTAAAAGTTGATTCTACGAAAAGCAGTCAATTTGGAAGTGGTAAAACTATGGTGAAGGTAAAAAGCAGGGCGGTTAGCGAGGAGCAAAAGGCAAAGCGCAGGCAGGACATACTCGATTCGGCGCGCGACCTGTTCGATGCAACTTCGGATTACCATAGCTTACTGATGAAGCATATCGCTGAAAACATCAATCTCACCAAGGGCACCCTATACCTTTATTTTAAAACCAAAGAAGAAGTCTTTCTCGCCTTGTATAGCAATGAGTTTAACCGCATTTTCGACGAGATTGACGCAGCGTTTTTAACGCAGGAGCGCATGACGCCATTGAGTTTTGTGAAAGCGTTTAGCGAGCAGGTGATGCAACAAACCACCTTTTTACGGTTGAATAGCCTTTTGCATGGTGTGCTAGAGCAAAATATTAGGGCAGATGTGGCTTTGCCCTTCAAAACCCTGTTGCGTGACAGGCTAATGCGTACGGGAGCCGAGATAGAAAGAGTGCTGCCGCAACTCAAAGCCGGGCAAGGTGCAGATTTGCTGCTTTCACTGCATTCCCTGATGATCGGTTGTTTTCAAGCGACGGCCGAAACACCTTGCCTTGAAGAAATACTGAACCGGACTGACATGGCATTCATGAAACTGGACTTTGATAAGGAGTTTTCTAAAGGGCTGCGTATGCTGGTGCTGGCTTACTGCTTTGAGGATGAGCTAGCTCAACTCTGCTGACTTTGTCGCACGTGAAAAAGCGTGTTTTTATGTCAGCTCCCCTTGTATGACAGTTGATCAATTGATAACCTTCGCGCCGTCCTAAATGCAGCTGTCTTAGTGAGGTCTCAATGACTAAAGTGTGTGTAATTGGTGCGGGAACAATGGGCGCGGGTATTGCCCAGGCTTTCGCTTCTCAGGGGTTCAACGTCGTGCTTCGCGACCTTAAGCCGGAGTTGGTTGATCGTGGTGTTGGTATGATCCAAACCAATATTAGCCGCCTGGTGAGTAAGGAAAAAATAAGCTCGGACCAAGCCTACGCGATTATGGACAAAATTCGCGGTACCGTTGATCTGGCCGAAGCCGCAGACTGCGCTTTGGTGGTAGAAGCAGCGGTCGAAAATATGCAAATCAAAAAGAGCATCTTCGCTGAATTGGACGCGGTATGCGGCCCCGACACAATACTGGCAACAAACACCTCATCTCTTTCGATTACTGAAGTAGCCGCTGCGACAGGTCGGCCGGATAAGGTCATCGGAATGCACTTTTTTAACCCCGCACCAGTGATGAAACTGGTCGAGATTATTCGCGGTATCACCAGCTCAGATGAGACCTTTGCCAAGGTTAAGGAAATCACTGAAGCGCTGGGAAAAACGCCGGTAGAAGTCGCTGAGGCACCTGGTTTTGTTGTAAATCGCATACTGGTACCAATGATTAACGAAGCGGTCGGTATTCTGTCGGAAGGTGTAGCGAGTGCAGAAGACATTGATGCGGCCATGAAGCTGGGAGCAAACCATCCGATGGGCCCGCTTGCCTTGGGGGATCTGATAGGTTTGGATGTTTGCTTGGCGATTATGGATGTATTACAAAGTGAAACCGGTGACACCAAATACCGGCCACATCCAATGCTGCGCAAATACGTTCGCGGCGGCTGGTTAGGGCGAAAAAGTGGCCGAGGCTTTTACACCTATTAGCATCACAAGCGAAAAACTGACAATAAAAAAGCGGGAATTCCCGCTTTTTTATTGTCTCGCATTTGCTGTTCTTTAGGCCAAACTGGGTGATAAATGCAGTAGGCAGCCATTACCTGCAAGCGTGAGCCGATAAGACACTTTCTGATCACCATGCTCCTGTCGCACGGTTTTTTCCAGTACACCCTTTTCAATCAGAAAATCGAGCATTTCTGCGGAGACTTCATCAAATTTTGCTTTGGCTGCGATCTCTGCTTGAGTGGCTCGACCTTTCAATAAGTACATAGCACGTAATACGGCGGCTTCGGTGTCGGTGATAAGCGGCAGAGGCCCGGTGTAATGCGGGTACTGTTTTGCTGGAAAACGTGCGTAGACACTTTTATACGATTCTTGAATCGCTGCGATGTCTGCTTCTTTGTTCTCGGTCAATTCGAAGGCGTGGAATACGCCCGAGGTCTTGGTACGGTAGTCGACCTGCGCCAGAAAGATCGGCAGGTTACAGTCTTGGGCAACGTGGTAAAAGCCGGTTTTCCATTTTTCTGTTTGTCCACGCGTTCCTTCAGGCGTAAACAGGAAAAAGATACGTTCGCCCTTGTGTTTTTCGACAAACCGTTTGATTTTTTCGACCTGCCCGCCAGAAGAACGGTCGATAGGAATGGCTCCAAGCCATAAAATCAGCGAGCCGATGACAGGTATCTTGCACCAGCTGTCCTTAATGGAAAAATAAATTTTTACGTCAAACAATATTGCCGCACCCAGTGCATAGACTATATCCCAGTTGGATGTATGGGGAGCCGCAATGGTAATGCCAGCCCCCTCTGGTGCAGTGGCGGTGGTTTTCCAGCCGCTAAGCTTGAACCAAAGGGAATAAAAAAATTTGAGTACGTATTTAACAAAGATGCCGTCAAAAATGGTGTTATCGCGAATTTCTAAAGATTGCTTAGTCATTGAACTGCTGAGACCGTGTGAGGGTAGATAATTTGCTAAATATAGCATAGCTTGGTAGTAAGGTACTGTTTCGTTTTGCAATCTATTTGCTCTGACCCATGCTTCCCATAAATGTGGCCAAAGCAGGGTGCAGTGGTCTGAGTTGCACAATGCTGCAAGAAAGCTAATCTGAATAATAATAGTGTGTACGCGAAACCATCGTATCGCCCATAGATAAAGAGGAATACTGCGTGAAAGTGCCAGAATTATTTGATGAATTGGAAACCAGGCTGGTAAAGACTTTGCGTCTTTCTCGCTTGAAAAACCGTGTCGTTGGCAAGGGCTATATCACCGGCTTAAAAGCCGTGTCCTATTTATTGAATATTCCCAAACCGACCATCTTTATGAGTAAAGGTGCATCTATCAGGCTTGCCGAATCGGTTTCTCAGTTTGGCTTGAATAAATTGCTTATCGTGACCGATAAAGCCCTTTATGACATGGGCTTATTGAATGACCTGCTTGTGTGTTTCGAAAAGCAGGGTATGGCTTATCATCTGTTTACCGACGTAGAGCCCGACCCAACGTTTTCAGTGGTTGAAGCAGGGCTTCGCGAATACCGCGCCAAGAACTGTGATTCAGTACTGGCGTTTGGTGGCGGTTCCTCGATAGATGCGGCTAAAGTCATTGCCTTGGCCGCAACCAACGAAGTAGAGCCCAAAGAACTTCTCGGTATTTTGAAGGGAAAGAAACCTGCTGCACCTTTCTTTGCTATTCCTACCACTGCAGGAACGGGCTCGGAAGCGACGATTGGCGCGGTTATTTCCGACACCGAGACGCATAAGAAAGAACTGGTGATAGATACCAAACTTGTGCCTTTAGTTGCGGCACTGGACCCGGATTTAATGAAAGGTCTGCCACCGGCTATTACCGCTGCGACTGGCATGGATGCACTCACGCACCTGATCGAAGCCTACCTGAGTGGCATGGCTACCGAAGAAACAGACTATTACGCCCGCTCGGGTATTCAGATGGTATTTGAAAACCTGCCGGTAGCGTGCAAAAAAGGGGCGAACACCAAGGCACGAGAGAAAATGGCGCTAGCATCTTATTACGGTGGCCTGACGATAAATATAGCGGGTTTAGGCTATGTGCATGCGTTTGCTCACCAAATCGGAGCCAAGTATCGCTTGCCTCATGGCATTTCGAACGCAAAAGTACTGCCCTATGTACTCGAATTTAATAAATTGGCAGCAACGTCGCGGATGGCCGAGATTTCTCGCTTTTTAGGGCTTGAGCAAGAAGGGGATTCCGAATTGAAACTCGCGGATCGTTTGATTGATGCAGTAAAAAGCCTGATTCGCGAAGTGGGTATAGACCCCGTAGTTAGTGAATTGAAAGAAAAGGATTTCGATCCGATTATTAAGGCTGCCTTTAAGGAGGCTAACTCTACCTACGCAGTGGCCAAGTATATGTCGCACGACGAAGCAGAAGAACTCCTGTTCGCCTTAGCGGGTGGCGCAACGAATATTTAGTATTGCCTAGGTGGATAGAACAGAAGCCGCTCGACTAGCGGCTTCTGTTCTATTTGGAATCTATCTTCGTGCGCTGTGTGCTTCGCCGCCTCTGTTATTCCGTCCTCGTTAAACGTTTTCCTGCCAAGGCTTTCCCTGACTCATCCAAGGCTCGATACTGTGGCTTAAAGGCAGAAATTGCTTTGCACCTTGTAAATTAACGCGCTAGTTTAATGCGTATACCTTGAGGACGCCCCAATGGAAAAATTAATAGCTATTGTTCTGCTAATGCTAGCCAGTTATTGCATGGCTGAGCCTTTGCGTTTTTTTTCTCCAGCGCAAGATGCACCGCTAGCCAAGTGGGAGGAAAAGTCGTTTGAAGGCGCTACCCGTTACCAACTGGTAGAGTTGAATAAGCAACGAGTGCTAAAAGCTTCCAGTAAGGCCTCCGCTTCGGGCTTATTTCGTAAGGAACGTATCAACATAAAGGAGTTTCCCTACCTTAACTGGCGGTGGCAGGCCGCAAGCAAGCTAGCGGAATTACCCGAGACTAAAAAGAACGGCGATGACTATGTCGCGCGGGTGTATGTGGTCAGGTCGGGAGGCTGGTTCTTCTGGGAGACCATGGCGCTCAACTATGTCTGGTCGAGTCGTTCCGAACGCGGAGCTATTTGGCCGAATGCCTTCGCCCCTGATAATGCACGTATGGTCGCGCTGCGTACTGCAGGTGATGAACCGGGCCAGTGGTATCAAGAGAAACGCAATGTTTATGAGGACTTCAAAAAATGGCTGGGTGAAGATGTAGAGTATATTGATGCCGTTGCGATTATGACTGATACCGATAACAGCGGCAGCCAGGCTGAGGCGTATTATGGAGAAATTTTCTTCACTCAAGAATAATTGGGCTTCGCTAAAGCACGAAAGCGCGAAGAACAGAAAATGAATCGTGGATATAAGGCAGGGGTGAAAATGGTGAGATTAATTCTGGTGATGCTTGGGGCCTTGTTGCTTGCCTGCTCAAATGAAGATAGCAAGACCGTAGCGACGCCAAAACTGAGCAAAGTGGGGCAGCTGACGGTATATAAGACGCCAAGCTGCGGGTGCTGTGGGGAGTGGGTCGATCATGCCCTTAAATCAGGATTTGGCGCCGACGTGGTTAATCAGGAGAGCGTTGCACATATTAAAGATCGTTTTGGAATCCCCGCGTCATCGCGTTCCTGCCATACTGCGGTGAGTGACGAAGGTTTCTTTTTTGAAGGTCATGTACCGGCAAAATTTATGCAGCAGTTTTTGCAAGCGCCTCCTGCTGATGCGCTGGGGCTGGTCGTTCCGGGCATGCCGCTTGGTAGCCCCGGTATGGAATATCAAGACCAGTTTAATCCATATAATATCCTGCTTATGCAAAAGGACGGCAGCCTGAGGGTCTATGCAGCTGTTTCAAGCTATGATGAACAGTTCTAAGCAGAAAACTGAATAGTTATGCTGAGAGTAATATTTTTGCCTGTTAAGGTAAACGTTTTAGCTAATGGGTATAGGAAAATCGCTTGTTTGGGCGTGAGTCGGACGAAAACCCTGTCCGTAAAGCGGTACAATGTGTTCGGGCCCTTGCTCTGAAATCATAACAATAACAGGTGGAGAATATCATGCTAGCTAATAACGTAGGTGCTTACATGCACCGAATTTTTAAAGTTTCTGTCGCGCTCTGCGCTGTCATATCGCTCGCTCAGCCGGCTTTCGCTGGTAAGCCCGGTGGTGGAGGCGGTAAAACTTCACTTCCTTCAAAGATCACTGCAGCCGGAGACAGCATAACTATGGGTTTTGCAGCCGATTGCACGGGCAATGTCTGGTTTTGGGATCTTGCTTGTTTATTGGGCGGAGATCAGCCTGAGCATTCCTGGTTTGACGGCAGCTCATCAAATGTTAACAGTGTTCTCGACCGCTATAAAAAGCTAAGCCGAAAAATAGAGGGTAATAAAAGTGCCGCTGCATCGGGTTCAGAAATGCGCGGCGGGTCAAATAATTTTGCAGTTCAGGCCAGCAATATCGTAGCGCAATCTGCGACGCCGGATCATGTTGAAGTGCTGTTGGGCGGTAATGATATATGTAATCGAGATTGCACCGACCCAGCGAATTGCAATAACCCACTGTATACAGAGGCCGAGTGGCGCGGTGCGGTTCAGTCTGGTTTAGATATATTAGTGTCGGGCTTGCCAACGGGCTCTACCGTGCAATTGAATGGTATGCCACGAGTGCAGGACTTGCGTCAGGCTGGTCTGGCAAAGCAGTCGGGTAACAGCAATGTTAATTGTGATTCGGTCTGGTCTAGTTACGATATTTGCCGCATCGTTACTAATGGTGGCGTGATGAATGGTGAGTCTGCAGCGCAGCGACTTAGCGTAATAGAGGCTACTCAGCAGCGTTATAATGAAATTCTCGCTGAAGAAGCCGCGGCGTATTCGTCTAACAGCAATGGTAAAAACCCCAATGGCATCGAAGTCGTATCTGAGTATGTTGACGAAGCCACTCCTTCAGGCGGGACTTTCCAGTTTGGCAAGGATGACATTGATGGTGGCGATTGTTTCCACCCAAGTGTTCTAGCTCAAAATAAAATTGCAGACTTTGCTT
>JBFJVR010000069.1:0-9620 GCA_041624095.1 Oleiphilaceae bacterium | reverse complement strand
TTAGCTTCAACCGTCTACCGTCTACCGTCTACCGTCTACCGTCTACCGTCTACCGTCTACCGTCTACCGTCTACCGTCTACCTTCTCCCAACTCCCGCCAAGCATCTTCCTTCCAGGGGTTCGGATTCCGTGTCTGCCAGCTGATCAGCTCGTCTATTTCGTGCAGTACTTCGTCGATACTATTGCCCGGTTCGGATGGGCTGGTTTTAAGCGTGTATTCGGCTTGCTGAACGGCATGCCTTAACCTGGGGACGCCACAATAGTGGCAGGCGCCATGCAGTTTGTGGATGCGCTTTAGCAATTCCTCAGTTTTATTGTCTGCGTAAAGTTGCGCTATATCGTTTCGCTCGGCGGGTAAGCTGTCGAGAAATTTTGTCAGCATGTCTTTCGCAATCTCGGCATTACCGTTGCTGAGTTTGATACTGCTCATTAGGTCGATCGGGTCGGTGAGCTTATCTTCTTCTATCGTGAGAGCCTCTGGTTGAGCATGCAGTTCAACACTGAAGGTAGTGTCAGGCAGGTATTTGGTAAGTGCGGCAAGCAGCTTTTGTTCGTCGATCGGTTTGGTGATCAGGTGGGCAAAGCCCTGATTCAGAAAGCTCACTTTTTCCTTTGGTAGAGCGTAAGCTGTAAGCGCAATAATACTAGCGCTTCTGTAGGTTTTGTTGATCTGGCGGACGCGTCTCATGGTTTCGATACCGTCCATTCCGGGCATTTGAATATCCATAAAAATAAGCGGGTAGTTGTGGTTCTGACACATTCTAAGTGCGTCAAAACCGTCGGAAGCACAGTGGGCTTCGACGCCAAGGGAGTCCAGAATTGAAGCAACCAGCGTCAGGTTGATTTCGTTGTCGTCGACTACGAGTACGGGCAGAGTGCTGTTGACTGCTTCTTGGGGCTCGGGTGAATTGCTTGGTAAGTCGCTTTCGATCGAGCGGTATTCAGGTTTGTCGATATCGTACAGTGCGTGATAAAAACGTGTTCTGGTTAGAGGTTTCACTAGGTGGCCAGTGGTCGTTTTAAGCAGCGGTGTATCGTAGCGTTCTAAGGTTGGTGTTACCAAAAGCACGCTATAACCCATTGTTTTTATTTCTGAAATCCGATCTACATGCTTCTCGTTGATGATCTGGCGGCGGTCCAGGCAGATGATCGCGACGTTTTTCTTGCTGCGTTCGCTCGGGTTCGCTTTTGCTTCCGAAATCAATTGCTCTATCGAGTCTGCGAAATAATATTCGTCACAGTAGTCTTGCAAGAGATGTTGTAGCGCGAGTCGCGGCGCGGGGTTGGGCTCGTAGCATAATACCCTCACGCTGTTATTGTGCAGGGGAAGGCTCGTGTCACTCAATGCGGGCGTATTGGGCGCGGGTACGGTAAACCAAAACGTTGAACCGCGGCCCAGTTCGCTTTCGAAACCGATTTCGCCATCCATCTGTTCTATTAGTTTTTTCGATATAGCTAGCCCCAAGCCTGTCCCGCCATAGTTTTTAGCCGTGGTCGCATCAGCTTGGGAAAACGCGTTGAATATTGAATGTTGTTGGGCTCGTGATAGTCCTACCCCTGTATCGCTTACTGAGACTTTTATGATCTCTGCACCGGCTTGGGTAGGGGAGTCTTCTAACATGACTCTGACAACGACTTCTCCGGACTGGGTAAACTTGATGGCATTATTTACGAGGTTGGTTACAACCTGCTTGATACGCAAAGAGTCGCCGGTAATTTCAGCGGGAACATCGTTGTAGTGCAGGTGCACCAGCTCAAGGTTTTTGGCATGTGCGGTTGGCGCAAGCATGGTGACAACATCTTCGATCAGCTCTCTGAAATTCAGACTGCTTCTGTCGAGAATTAATTTACCGGCCTCAATCTTTGAGAAATCCAGTATGTCGTTGATGATCAACATCAGTATTTCAGATGATTTTTTGATAGTCGCCAGATGGTCACGCTGTTTGCTGTTCAATGGGCTTTTAAGCAGCAAGTTGGTAAAACCGATGATGCCGTTCAGTGGCGTTCTGATTTCGTGGCTCATATTGGCCAGAAATTCGGATTTTGTTCGGTTCGCCATGACGGCCTGTTTTCGCGCAATGTCGAGTTCGACGTTCTGGACTTCGATGGTTTCTAGCGTTTCGCGCAGATCTTCAGTGGTTTGTTCGATTTCCTGTTTCATGTCGAGCTGAATCTGAGTTAGCTGTTCAGCCAGCGTGTTCACATTGGTGCCAATAGTATGAATTTCCGTGGATCGAGCTTTGAGAATGCGCGTATCGAGTGCACCCTCTGCCAATCTTTCGGTCGCTTTTACGATGCCTTCAAGCGGCCGAAGTAGTTTATTTTCTATGTAATGCGACACTAACAATGTAATAGCCAGCCCAAAAATTATAAAGCCAGCGAGGTGCTTTACGATTTGTTGGTGAAGAATAGAGTCGGTCTGGCTGACGGTTTCCAATATGAGCCATCCGCGAGCGCTTTCGTCGGGTGTTGCCTGATCACGAAAAATAGGTGAAACATAAAAACTTTGCAGGCCAGAATTCAGCAGCCTGGCTTCGCTTAGCGGGAAGTCGTTGGGGTTGAGGTGCTTACTGATTTTTTGGCCGCGATGCAGGCGTATCACGTGATCATTATCAAGTACGGTAACGCCCCTTATCATTTCGGATTCCAACAGCGTATTTGCCAGAGTACCTAGAGCAGGGTTGTTCAACTCATTGGGTTCGGGGTGGCCACTGGATTCAAGCGTTTTAAGCAGGGTGAAACTGAGTAAGTTGAAATAGTCTAGGTGGACTTTTTCTGCCTCGTTGAATTTGCTGGCAGACAATACCCAGGCCATGGCGACCACAAGTGAAAGGACGGCGAGCGATACTGCAAATAGAATGCGGTTTTTAAGGCTGTATGTTTTCATGTTTTGCAGACAAAGTGACACACGGTAGCGACCACCATGGCCGCTGCTCAAAACAGTTGATAGCCGCAGAATACCAAGTATTCTGTTTGCTCGCAGTGTATTATTGCCGAGTAAGTGAAATCGTGCGCCTTATTGAAGCCGTTTTGTAGCGTTATGGCTGAGAAAACGCACTTGGGTGGAGTAGAAAGAGAGATAGCAATGAGTGATCAAACATTGGACTTCCCTACAATTGAGGATTACGTCGGAAATACGCCTTTAGTCAGATTGCAGCGTTTGCCCGGCAACACCAGTAATACGATTTTGGTCAAGCTTGAAGGCAATAACCCCGCTGGCTCGGTAAAAGATCGCCCTGCGATGAGCATGATTCAACAGGCCGAAGCGAAGGGGCTGATTAAGCCGGGAGACACGCTGATCGAAGCGACCAGTGGTAATACCGGAATCGCGCTGGCGATGGCCGCAGCGATTAAGGGCTACAAGATGATTTTGATCATGCCCGATCACATGAGTGCAGAGCGCAAAGCCTCAATGGCTGCTTATGGCGCTGAACTGATCTATGTGACAAAAGAGCAAAGTATGGAAGGTGCGCGAGATTTGGCCCAAGCCATGCAGGCAGAAGGTAAAGGTATTGTGCTCGACCAATTTGGTAATCAGGATAACCCGCGTGCTCATTACGAAGGCACGGGGCCTGAAATCTGGCAGCAGACTAAAGGCAAAATTACGCATTTTGTCAGCTCCATGGGCACGACCGGCACTATTATGGGGACTTCGCGCTATCTTAAAGAACAAAATCCGGCGATACAGATCGTCGGGCTGCAACCCGAAGATGGTGCTTCTATTCCAGGTATACGGCGCTGGCCAGCCGCATATTTGCCGAAAATATTCGACGCGAGTCGAGTGGATAAGTTGATTGATATGGGGCAGGACGAAGCTGAAAAAACGATGAGAGCCCTAGCAGCCCAAGAAGGTATCTTTTGCGGGGTTTCTTCTGGTGGAGCGGTTGCAGGCGCATTGCGCTTGTCCGAAGAGCTTGAAAATGCGGTAATCGTCGCCATTATTTGCGACCGGGGAGACCGTTACCTCTCAACCGGCGTATTTTCCTGAATATAGCGCTTCGCAATGCATCTTTGGTTGACGCATTGTGAACGTATATTTGGTTATTGAGTCAATCAGAGTAAGCAGCGCGGTGTTGCCGTCGTACTTACAACTTAAAGTCAAAAAAATCATCAGCAACAAGAAGTTATCTCTCACATGGCAAGAAGACGCAGAAAAAAACTCCCGGTAGACCCCATCGAATGTCAGATCACAGGCTTAAGCCACGAAGGCCGAGGTATCGCCCGAGCTGAGGGTAAAACCCAGTTTGTTGACGGTGCCTTGCCCGGTGAAACGGTACGCGCGATTTATGTTGATAAGCGTTCAAAATTTGATGAACTAAAAACGGTAGAAGTACTTAGTGCTTCGCCCGAACGTGTTACGCCGCCATGTGAGCATGCGGAGCTATGTGGTGGTTGTAGCCTGCAGCACATGGATACCCAGGCTCAGATCGAGTTTAAGCAAGGGGTTCTGCAAGAGCAGTTCAAGCACTTCGGAAACTTGCAAGCCGAAGAATGGGTCGCTCCAATGACGGGGCCGGTGCTGGGTTATCGCGGCAAAGCGAGGCTCGGAGTGCGCTATGTGTCTAAGCGTGAAGAAGTACTGGTTGGTTTCAGAGAAAAGCGCAATAGCTTTATTGCAGACCTTAAACAATGCGAAGTACTTGATCCGCGTGTGGGTCATCGCCTGCTGGCCCTGCGAGAACTCGTCTCTTCACTTTCGGTATACCGGGCCCTGCCGCAATTCGAAGTAGCGATGGGCGACGAACAGGTCGCACTGGTGGTGCGCCATATGGAAGCGCTGACAGAGCAGGATACCGAAAAACTGATCGCCTTTGGCAAACTGCATGAAATGGACATTTACCTGCAACCCGGTGGTGTCGCAACGGTACACAAGATCTGGCCAGAATCCGGTGAGGACCGTCTGTACTACGTTTTGCCTACAAGTGAAAGCGAAGCCAATTCGCCAGAGGTGAAGTTGTCGTTTCATCCCATGGACTTTACCCAAGTTAACGCGCGCATCAACCGCACGATGGTGCCTAGGGCAATCGAATGGCTCGATCTGAACGACAATGACCGTGTGCTTGATTTATTTTGCGGCTTAGGAAATTTCACTATTCCCATGGCGACGTGCGCCAAACATGTAGTGGGTGTAGAAGGTGACGACGCGATGGTAGTCCGAGGTCGCGAAAATGCCCATCTGAATGGTCTCGATAACGTCGCTTTTTATGGGGCCAATTTGCAGGCGGACTTTACCAAGGAAACCTGGGCTCAAGAGGGCTTCGATAAAATTTTGATCGACCCGCCACGCTCAGGTGCGCTCGAAGTAGTAAACTATTTAGCCAGGTTTGGTGCAGAGCGTATCGTTTATGTATCGTGTAACCCCGCTACATTGGCACGAGATGCGGGTGTCCTGGTTGAAAAAGGATATCGTATTGTGAAGGCCGGGGTGATGGATATGTTCCCGCATACTTCGCATGTGGAATCCATCGCGCTGTTTGAAAAGTAATCTGCAAGATGCTTAGAATAGCTGTCTTGGCAGGAAGGTAAGACATGGTAAAAGTTCGTGAAGATTACATCGCTAATGCTGATGGTGAAGACGACATCGAAAAATGGTTGAGCAATATTCAGGCTCGAGCACATTTTAGCGACCTCGACGAAGTTCGGCGGGCGTGTCTCACGAGCATGGAAGTTGAGGCCAAAGCGGTTGCCGAAGACCGAATATGGGCTAAAGACCATAGCAGCTTTAAGATCGGGCTCGAAATGGCGCAGATTCTTATCGAGCTCGAATTGGACCAACATGCCATCGTCGCCGCTATTTTGTACCGGGGCGTGCGTGAAGGGAAGATGTCGAACGATCAGGTGCGGAAAGACTTCGGCAAAGAAGTCGCTAACCTGATCAGTGGTGTCATGCAAATGGCAGCGATATCGGCAACCCACAGGCCGTTTAAAGGCTCGGTATTAGGGCAGCATCAGGGGCAGATCGACAACGTACGTAAGATGTTGGTGACCATGATCGACGACGTGCGCGTGGTCTTGATCAAGCTTGCCGAACGCACGTGCGCAATCAGGGCGGTCAAAAATGCGAAAGCAGAAAAGCGCCAACGCGTAGCACGTGAAGTCTTCGATATCTATGCTCCTTTGGCGCATCGTCTGGGTATTGGCTATATCAAATGGGAGCTGGAAGACCTTTCTTTTCGCTACCTGCATGCGTCTGCCTACAAAAAAATTGCCAAGTTACTTGATGAGCGACGTCTCGACAGAGACGAGTTTGTTCAGCGGGTGACAGATAAGCTCAAGCTTGAGCTGGAAAACGCGCATATCAAAGGAGACGTCGCCGGACGTAGTAAGCACATTTACAGTATCTGGCGAAAAATGCGGCGAAAGAATCTCGACTTCTCTGAGATCTATGATATCCGGGCGTTTCGTATACTGGTGCACTCTGTCCCCGATTGTTATGCCGTGCTGGGGGTAGTACATTCCCTATGGCGGCATATCCCCTACGAATTTGACGACTACATTGCGAACCCGAAAGAAAACGGTTACCGCTCCCTGCATACCGCGGTTATCGGGCCTGAGGGAAAGGTCATGGAGGTGCAGATTCGTACCGTCGAAATGCATGAAGAAGCCGAACTCGGTGTCTGTGCGCATTGGCGTTATAAAGGTACAGATGTTAAAAGCCGCTCGTCGGGATACGAAGAGAAAATTAACTGGCTAAGGCAGGTTCTGGAGTGGCAAGAAGAAGTTGGCGATGTCTCTGAAATTGCCCAACAACTTAGCGCAGACGTAGGTGCGGATCGCATTTACGTGTTTACGCCAGATGGTCACGTGGTGGATTTACCCAGCGGTGCGACGCCGGTAGATTTCGCATATCGGGTGCATACCGAAGTTGGTCATGCCTGCCGCGGAGCCAAAGTGAATGGCCGTATCGTGCCTTTAACTTACCCCCTTAGAACAGGCGAGCAGGTTCAGATTCTAACGACCAATCAGCCGGCTCCCAGTCGCGACTGGCTTAACCCAAGTTTGGGCTATTTGCAGACCTCGCGCTCAAGAGCGAAAGTTGTGCATTGGTTCAAGCTGCAAAACCGAGAGCAGAATATATCGGATGGTCGGGCCTTGCTCGAAGACGAGTTCCGGCGCCTGTCAATTGGTGATATTGCTTTTAAAACGCTTGCAGAGAATACCAATTACCATGAAGTTGACGACATGTTTGCTGCTATTGGTGCGGGAGATTTAAAGCCTACCCACGTCGCGCATGTCGCGCAAAAGTTGTTACAACCCAAAGAACAGCAGCTGGATCTTCGTTTGGGTATGCCCAAGTCTAACCGGGCTGCCAAATCAAGTGATGACGAGGTTCGGATCAAGGGCGTCGGGCGTTTGTTAACGACCATGGCCAACTGCTGTAGCCCGGTTCCGGGTGACCCGATTACCGGCTATATTACTGTAGGGCGCGGCGTATCGATACATCGTCAGGATTGCATGAATGTGTTGCAACTCGAAGATATGGAGCCTAATCGCATCATCGAAGTTTCGTGGGGGCAGTCACCTGATCAAGCCTATAACGTGAATATAGAAATACAGGCTTATGATCGCGAAGGCTTGCTTAGGGATATCACGGCTGTATTAGCGAATGAAACGGTTAACCTGACAGGCGTAAATACTTATTCCGACCCGCAGGAAAACATCGCCACAATCTTTATTACCATGGAAGTCACCTCGCTCGATGCGCTAGGGCGGGTATTGGCGAAGATCAAGCAGCTGCCGAATGTCATCGAGGCGCGACGCAAACGTAACGCCTGATCTAGCTGGCCGAAAGTAGCTTTTTGATCTAGAGCCGACCAAGTGATTCCGCAAACTGATTTGAGAATGGATATGTATACGCTGGACGACCTGCAATACCTGATGTCTCGCCTGAGAGATCCGCGACAGGGCTGCCCCTGGGACTTAAAACAAACATTTGAAAGCATCGTCCATCATACGCTTGAAGAAGCCTATGAAGTCGCTGATGCGATCGCTGGTGGTAATCGTGATGAGATCAAAGATGAACTCGGCGACCTGTTGTTTCAAGTGATATTTTATGCCCAGTTAGGTAAGGAAGAAGCGTCATTTAACTTCGAGGGAATTGTCGATAATGTGGTGCAGAAGTTAGTGCGGCGGCACCCGCATGTTTTCCCCGATGGTGATTTGCGAGCTACTTTTCCTGAGGGTACCAAGTCTAGTGATGAGCAGATAAAGCAGCAGTGGGAACGCATCAAGCAAGAAGAACGCTTGCTGAAACATATGCAGCAAAACAGCCTTGGGGAGAGTTCGGAGAGGGTCGAATTCAATGCCGATGAACATAGTATACTGAGGGATGTTCCACGGAACTTGCCGTCTTTGAATCTGGCTGAGAAGCTGCAAAAACGTGCGGCGCAAAAAGGTTTCGACTGGCCAGAACTTGATATGGTGTTAGATAAGCTGCAAGAGGAAATAGCTGAGTTAAGGCACGAGCTAAAAGTGGCTGAAGGCAAAAGCCTGCACGAGCCAGAAGTACATGCACGTTTACTGGATGAGATGGGCGACGTGCTGTTTTGCTGCGTAAACGTGGCAAGGTTTGTCAAAGTGAATCCCGACGCGGCATTGCGGAGTACCAATCAGAAATTCATCTCACGCTTCCACTTTATCGAAGCGCAGTTGTTTAAGAGAGGTGTCGACATTGAAGCGGTGCCCTTGGAGGAGCTGGATGAACTTTGGGAGCGAGCCAAGGATGGAAGCAGCGATGGTATAACTAGTGGTAGCGTTATAAGGAGTTCAGTATGAAGCGTAAAGGTATTATTCAGACTAGTCTGGTTTTGTTCTTGGGGCTGGCTTGGTCGCTCTGCGCGGTAGCGGGCGACGAGCATGAACCGCGCTCGTTGGAGAAAATAAAAGCGGAGGCCGCTCAGCTGGTCAATTCCTTGGGAGCTTACAGTGCTGATCAAAAGAATAAAGTACTCGATATGTTGGATAAAAACTTAGCTCAGCTCGACGGGAGAATTGAACAGTTAGAACAGATGCTGTCGGAAAGATGGAGCGAAATGTCGACTGAGGCAAGAGCTAAAGCGCGCGGTAAATTGAGAGAAATGAAACAGCATCGTATAGAGCTGGCAGAAAGCTATGGTAGCCTGCGTTCAGATTCTGGGGATGCCTGGGATAAATTGAAACAGGGTTTTTCTGACGCCTACGATGACATCACCTCTGCCTGGAAAGCAGCGGAACAGGAGCTGAAGCAATAATTGGAATATTTCCCGCTCAGGCGTTGACAAGCACAAGTCCGATCAGTAAATTGCACTCCTCGATAATCTGCGATAGCGGATTCGCGAGCCCAGGTGGTGAAATTGGTAGACACGCTAGCTTCAGGTGCTAGTGCTCTTCGGGGCGTGGAGGTTCAAGTCCTCTTCTGGGCACCAAATTAGAAAGCCTCGATCATGGATCGGGGCTTTTTTGGTTTTGGGATATGCAGGGAGAAGCGAGGCGGAAGACGGTAGGCGGTAAACGGGAGAAGCAAGACGCAAGACGGTAGAAGCAAGAAGCTTGACGCTGGAAGCCTGAAGCAAACCCAAGCCCCAAGCCCCAAGCCCCAAGCCCCAAGCCCCAAGCCCCAAGCCCCAAACCTAAGCACTAAT
>JBFJVR010000068.1:0-9647 GCA_041624095.1 Oleiphilaceae bacterium | reverse complement strand
GTGCCGAAAGCGACCACGGTAAGACCGACCATCATGGGAGTCATGCCGAGATTGAGCGCGGTTGCTACCGAGCCCGTAACAAAACGGTCGGCGCTCCATACCAAAACAGCCAGACCTAAAAATATGGCAAGTGAAAATAACAGCATAGATAAGCTCAAGTCTGTAACACGATGAATGGAAGCGCGCATTTTGAGGAACTTGCCATGCTTGTGCAACCGTTTTTGCGAGCGCGCTTCGGGGTGTGGAATTAATTTTTGGAAAACAGGTTGGCGCGAGGCATGAGCTTTGTTTAAATAAGCGCTTACAAAACATTGAGCAATGTCCTTGTGGAACCCTATATCAAAATAGAAAACCTCTGCTTCACGCGTGGTCATAGAAGCATATTCGATAATATCTGTTTGGACATTCCGCGTGGTAAAGTCACTGCGATTATGGGGCCGAGTGGTATCGGAAAAACCACCTTACTCAAATTGATGGGTGGCCAACTTAAACCGCAGAGCGGGAACGTGTCAGTTGACGGTCAGAATGTGAACCGTTTGGGCCGAAAGCAGTTGTTTGAGCTAAGAACCAAAATGGGCATGCTGTTTCAAAGCGGGGCCTTGTTTTCGGATATCAGTGTGTTTGAAAATGTGGCCTTTCCCATTCGCGCCCATACGCGTCTGCCCGAAGATATGATTCGCGATATTGTATTGATGAAGCTGCACGCGGTGGGTTTGCGTGGCGCCCGTGATCTGATGCCCGCAGAACTTTCCGGTGGTATGACACGTCGAGTGGCGTTGGCAAGAGCGATTGCCCTTGACCCAGAGCTGATCATGTACGACGAACCCTTTGCCGGGCAGGACCCTATCGCTATGGGGGTGTTGGTCCAATTGATTCGTTTGTTGAACGATGCCTTAGGCCTGACCAGTGTGTTGGTTTCGCACGATATTTCTGAATCACTGAGTATTTGTGATCACGCAGTGATTATTGCCGACGGGAAGGTGATTGGTCAGGGGTCACCTGTTGAACTCAAGGAACACGGTTCCGCCTTTGTGAAGCAGTTTGTTAATGGTTTACCAGACGGCCCCGTGCCATTCCATTATCCTGCGGCCGAGTACCAGCAAGACTTGTTGGCTCTGTAAGCAACTAAGCTGGCAACTGGAATTTGAACTAGATGAACAAGCGGCGATCGAACTTTCGATTCCTGACTAACAAAAGGTAGCGTGAAAAGCGTGTTGGAAATAATTAGAAGAACGGGTCGTAACGGACTGGATTTCAGTGCGACCATAGGCCGCTCCGGTTTTTTTCTCGTTCGAGCGATTGGTGGTTTGTCACTGAGCCCCGCGGGGCTTAGGTTGTTGTGCGCCCAATTATACAAAGTGGGCGTGCTATCGTTAATTATCATTATCGTATCAGGTCTGTTTATCGGTATGGTGTTAGGCTTGCAGGGCTATAACATCCTGATCGATTATGGTTCAGAACAGGCAGTGGGGCAGATGGTCGCGCTAACCTTGGTGCGGGAGTTGGGTCCGGTTGTGACTGCGTTGTTGTTTGCTGGGCGCGCAGGTTCTGCCTTGACGGCCGAGATCGGGTTGATGAAAGCCACGGAGCAGCTTAGCAGCATGGAAATGATGGGTGTGGATCCGTTGAAACGCGTGATTGCGCCGAGACTATGGGCCGGTTTTCTGTCTTTGCCTATCTTGGCTGCGATCTTTAGTACCGTGGGTGTGTTTGGCGGTTTGTTGGTCAGTGTTGACTGGTTGGGCGTTTTTGAAGGTTCTTTCTGGTCTAATATGCAGGCTTCGGTCGATTTCTATGAAGATGTAATGAATGGGATGGTCAAGGCAGTTGTCTTCGGGCTAGTGTGCTCCTGGATCGCCGTATTTCAAGGCTATGATCTAGTGCCGACCTCTGAAGGGATCAGTATTGCGACTACCAAAACGGTGGTTTATTCGTCGTTGGCGGTCTTGGGTCTTGATTTTCTCCTGACTGCAGTAATGTTTGGCGGAATTTAAGCAAGTCGGTAGGGCGGAAGTATCTTTCGTTTGCTCCCGGCTTCGGAGGCAAATAATAATCAGTAATAAACGAGAATATTATGTATCAAAGATCGATTGAAATTGCGGTAGGTGTGTTCATGATACTTGGCTTTGCCGCGCTGTTTTTCTTGGCCTTGCAGGTCAGTGGTTTGTCGCTGGATAGTCAAAAAGATACCTATAAAGTCTATGCCCAGTTTGATGATCTCGGTGGTCTTGCGGTAAGAAGCCGAGTGTCTTTGGCGGGAGTGACGATAGGTAAGGTGAGTGCGATCTCGCTCGATAAGGCTGCTTACAGTGCCCTGGTCGAGATGGAAATCTATAAGGATGTGGACAATCTTTCTACCGACACCGTCGCCGCGATTCAGACCTCCGGGCTGTTAGGGGAAAAATACATTGCTTTGAGTGTGGGCGCCGACGAGCAGTTTTTAGCCGATGGCGATACCATTTTTGATACGCAATCGGCACTTAATCTCGAAAAGTTGATAGGTGCCTTCGCGTCTGGTCAGGTGGATCTGTAGATGACAAACGACAACAAAGTACAGTTAAAACGCGCGACGCCAGCAGGCATGCTTAGCTTGATATTTGCATTGGTTTTAGCACATTCGGGCCTAGTGCAGGCGAGTCAGGAAGAAGAAATTCGTCTTACGGTAAAAGAAAATGTTGATGAACTCGTAGCCTACTTTAACAAGGAAAAAAACTATTACGAGTCGGATCCCGAGCGCTTTTTCAAAAATATGGATACCGCGCTGGCCAAGATCGTAGATTTTCGCCGCATTGCCGCGCGTGTCATGGGCAAACATGCCCGCAAGGCAGACAAAGACCAGCGTAATCGCTTTGTTGAGGTTTTCAAGAATAGCTTGTTCGAGACTTATACCAAAACCCTGGTCGAAAGTGGTACGTTCAAGATACGTGTTGTAAAAGCGACGATGAATTCTCGCAGTGATGAGCGCGCGAGTGTCGACCTTGAAATTGAGTCGGACAATGGCAATGTTTACCCCGTCATTTATTCGATGTACCGCAATGATGATGGGCGCTGGATGATGGAGAATGTCATTGTTTTTGGTGTAAACATAGGTTTGGCATTTAGAGACCGGTTTGAAAATCAGATGCGGGCGAACCGAGGGAATGTTGATGCGGTCATTGACACTTGGGATGTAAAGCTGGATCTCGAACAGCCTAAGGAAGGCTGAGCGATGCGTATTAGCAAAACAGAACATGGGCTTTCTCTTAGTGGCGGCTTGTCCCTGGATGAGGTCGATGGTGCACGGGCAAGGCTTGAGCAAGAGATCGCTCTGCAAGCCAATGCAGCCCTGGTGTTGGATCTGGCTGAGCTGGAAGGGCGCAATAGCGTGATGTTGTCGTTGTTGTTTTGTTGCCTTAGGGCTGCTGAGAAAGCCTCGTGTGAGCTGCGTTTCGACCAAGTCCCGCAAAGCCTGTTTGATATGGCTCGCGTCGGTGGGGTTGAGTCCTTGCTGCCGATGTCCTAGTCAGACTCCTTTTTACAGGCAAGAAGTGCTTAGGCTGTTTGCTGCCTGTTTGAGAGCTTGATTTCCCTTCTTTAGTGCGTAGCACGATTCCTGTATGATATGCCCCCACAGAACCTAAGGTAAGCAAGGTAAGGTCAGTTCCAGCGCTTGCTCCTGAGTCAGGTTCGACCAAGCGATTTAGAATGCGAGAGCAATTTATGCAAGCAAATGAAGTAGAAAAGCTGATTCGCGATCAGTTAGACGACGTTGAAGTAAGTGTCGAAAGTGATGGTTACTACTACCACGTTAATGCAATAGGCAAGGTGTTCGAAGGGTTGAATGCGGTAAAGCGGCAGCAGCTTATCTACGCTTGTCTTAATCAGTATATTGTTGATGGCACAATACATGCCGTAATAATCAAAACTCATACTCCGGAAGAATGGCAAAGCAAGGCCGAGTAGGGTATTGGGCAGATAAATCAGTCCGTCACGAATACGGTGTTCAAGACGGTGATACGAATAACTCAACACAAGGTAATTCACGTGGATAAATTGGTGATAAGCGGCAGTGGCCCGCTTAATGGTGAAATTAGAATATCTGGCGCTAAAAATGCAGCTTTACCCATTCTTGCAGCAGCTTTGCTAGCTGACGAGCCAGTGACCGTAGGTAACCTGCCTCACCTGCATGATATTACCACGATGATCGAATTGATGGGGCGCATGGGGGTTGAGTTATTAATTGACGAGAAAATGAGCGTCGAAGTCAACTCAATGACTATTAAGGAATTGACGGCACCTTATGAGCTGGTAAAAACCATGCGTGCGTCGATTTTGGTCCTCGGGCCGCTGTTGGCTCATTTTGGCGAGGCCGAAGTATCCTTGCCGGGCGGTTGTGCGATAGGCAGTCGGCCGGTTGATCTGCATATTCGTGGGCTAGAAGCCATGGGTGCCGATATCGTCGTCGAAGATGGCTACATCAAAGCGCGCAGCAATGGTCGTCTGAAAGGTGCAAATATCTTTTTCGATACGGTAACCGTAACGGGTACCGAGAACCTGATGATGGCGGCGGCGCTGGCTGACGGTAAAACCGTATTAAAGAATGCGGCCCGCGAACCGGAAGTCGTTGACCTCGCCGAATGTCTGATAAAAATGGGCGCCAAAATTACAGGCCATGGTACTGCAACGGTAGAAATCGAAGGCGTCGCATCGCTCAAAGGTTGCCATTATGATGTGCTCCCTGATCGTGTCGAAACGGGTACCTATCTGGTTGCTGCGGCGGCATCACGAGGGCGAGTCAAATTAAAAGATACGCGCGCAGGGCTGTTGGACGCGGTACTGGCCAAGCTTGAAGAAGCCGGCGCGAAAATCACCACAGGGGAAGACTGGATAGAACTGGACATGGAAGGGCGTCGGCCTAAGGCTGTGTCAGTTAAAACAGCGCCTTTCCCGGGTTTCCCTACCGATATGCAGGCGCAGTTTGTATCCCTGAATTGCGTTGCCGAGGGTAGTGGAGCGGTGACCGAAACGGTTTTCGAAAACCGCTTCATGCATGTTCAGGAACTGCAGCGTATGGGGGCCGATATTAAGCTCGAGGGCAATACGGCAATTATCACTGGGGTTGAACAGCTTAATGCGGCGCCCATCATGGCCACTGATCTTCGGGCTTCTGCTTCACTGGTGATAGCCGGCTTGGTCGCGAATGGCAACACGGTAGTAGATCGTATCTACCATATTGATCGTGGCTATGAATGTATCGAAGAAAAACTCCAATTGCTGGGCGCTAAAATACAGCGCTTGCCAAGCTGATCTCAGAGGTATCGAGAGCCACTATTATGTCTGAAAATCTGGTTATAGCGCTGTCAAAAGGCAGAATTCTGAAGGAAACACTGCCGTTGTTGAAAGAGGCAGGCATCGAGCCTTTAGAAGATCTTGCATCGAGCAGAAAACTGATCTTTGATACGAGTTCTGCACAGGTGAAAATGATCATCATTAGAGCGACGGACGTACCCGCATATGTTCAGTATGGAGGTGCAGATATCGGTGTTACCGGTAAAGACGTGCTGATGGAGCATGGTGCGGAAGGCCTTTACGAGCCGCTTGATCTGCATATCGCTAAATGCAAGTTAATGACGGCGGCGAAAAAGGGGGCGGTTAGTCCAACGGGACGACTTAAGGTAGCCACTAAATTCGTTAATCTGGCTAAGGCTTATTATGCCGAGCAGGGTATTCAAGCCGATATCATCAAACTGTATGGCGCTATGGAGTTGGCACCGATTCTCGGTTTGGCAGATGAGATTGTAGATATTGTCGATACCGGGAATACGCTCAGAGCTAACGGACTGGAAGCAAGAGAAGAAATCCATCAAATCAGTACGCGACTCGTTGTCAATCGTGCCTCGATGAAGATGAAGCACGCACAGATTCAGCCGATAGTTCAGCAGTTGGAAGCAGCTGTCGCACGCCGTTTTTCATAGGAGCCTAACACAGAATATGTTGGATATTACACGCTTAAGTTCGACTGACGGGAGCTTTGACAGTGACCTGAAAGCGCTGGTTGCATGGGATGAGCAGATGGATGCCGATGTGCATAAGGTGGTCCTCGATATCCTGAAAGACGTCAAGGAGAATGGCGATGCAGCGCTGCTGAGTTATACGCAAAAATTTGATGGCCTGAGTCTTGGTGCAGCATCAGAGCTTGAAATTCCGAAGTCTGCCTTAAAAGCTGCATTCGATGGCTTGCCTGAAGCGCAGCGCAGCGCATTACAGGTGGCGGCCGAGCGAATCAGACGATATCACCTGCGTCAGGTCCAGTCGTCGTGGAGTTATGAAGAAGATGACGGAACGGTATTAGGCCAAAAAATCACCGCAATTGATAAGGCGGGTTTATATGTGCCCGGAGGCAAAGCCTCGTATCCCTCTTCGGTATTGATGAACGCGATTCCAGCCAAAGTTGCTGGAGTAAAAGACGTAATCATGGTGGTACCTACGCCGAATGGGGATGTCAATCAAATGGTACTTGCTGCTGCAGATCTTGCGGGTGTGGACCGGGTGTTTACCATCGGTGGCGCGCAAGCTGTCGCTGCCTTGGCTTACGGCACCGAAACGGTTCCCGCCGTCGATAAAATTGTCGGGCCGGGTAATATTTACGTGGCGACAGCCAAGCGTGAGGTATTTGGCACTGTTGGTATTGATATGATCGCGGGACCTTCTGAAATTCTGGTTATTTGTGATGGAAAAACCAACCCGGACTGGATTGCGATGGACTTGTTTTCGCAGGCGGAGCACGACGAGAACGCACAGCCGATTCTGATTTCGCACGACGCCGACTTTCTGGATCAGGTTGCCTTCAGTATCGAGAAGCTGTTACCCACTATGGAGCGGCAGGCGATTATCGAACAGTCATTAGTGAATCGGGCGGCATTTATCCTGGTCGAATCACTTGAGGAAGCGGCCCATGTCAGTAATACGATAGCGCCAGAGCACCTTGAATTGTCGGTAGAAGACCCCCGTGCATTGGCACAGTCGATTACGCACGCTGGCGCAGTATTTATGGGGCGTTACACTGCTGAGTCTCTAGGAGATTATTGTGCCGGACCTAATCATGTGCTTCCCACTTCAGGTACGGCCCGCTTCTCGTCGCCACTTGGAGTGTATGACTTTCAAAAACGTACTTCGATGTTGTTTTTCTCGGAGCAGGGAGCGAGTGACCTGGGTAAAGTCGCGTCGGTATTGGCGCGGGGTGAAGGTTTGACTGCACATGCCCGGTCTGCAGAGTATCGAATCAAAAGTGAAGATCAGGAGTAGCAGGTGGCTGGCTTGAATACGCAGGTGACGCAGATTGTAAAGGATTTGGTTCGTCCCGAAATTCGTGAATTGAACTCCTACCATGTGCCAGATGCAAGTGGTTTTTTAAAGCTCGATGCGATGGAAAATCCAAATGCATGGCCGGGCGAACTGACGGCACAATGGTTGGAACGCATGAAAAAGGTTGAGGCAAACCGCTACCCTGACCCAGCAGCCGGTGCGGTAAAGGCGCAAATGAGGAGCTTGTTAGGTCTTCAGCAGCTGGAGCAAACCCACGAATGTCGCCTGGATATATTGCTGGGTAATGGTTCTGATGAAATCATACAAATGCTGGCGATGGCGCTTGCCAGACCGGGTGCTTGTATCATGGCTCCGGAACCTGGCTTCGTCATGTATAACATGATTGCGCGATTTGTCGGTATGCGTTTTCAGGGAGTAGATCTGGAACCTGATTTTAGTCTCGACACGGAAAAATTTATTGCTGCGATCAATCAACATGACCCCGCATTGATATTCTTGGCGGTACCAAACAACCCGACGGGAAATGTGTTTAGCCCTGCGGCTGTGAGAGCGATCGTCGAGGCTAGTCGGGGGCTTGTGGTGATTGATGAGGCTTACATGGCCTTTACCGATTCCGATCTTTTAGCCTTGGCGGCGGAATATCCCAATGTTGTCGTCATGCGTACGTTTTCAAAGGTTGGTCTGGCGGGTTTGCGCTTGGGGTTTTTGGTTGGTGCCCCGGCATGGATTTCAGAATTGGATAAGCTTAGATTGCCCTATAATATCAATAGCTTAACTCAGCTTAGTGTTGAATTTGCGATTGAGAATTATGCACTTTTTAATAGCCAGACAAGTAAGCTTCGAGAAGCGCGTAGTGAGCTGGAGTCGGGCTTGCGCGAGGTGTGCGACCTAGAGGTGTTTTCAAGCGAGGCCAACTTTATTCTGGTGCGTTGCAAGCAAAAAAGTGCCCGCGCTGTATTCGACAACATGAAAGAGCAGGGCGTATTGGTTAAGTGTCTTGATGGTGCACATCCTTTGCTGGCCGGCTGTCTACGCTTGACTGTGGGCAGCAGGGAGCAAAATGACGTTATGCTCAAAGCGCTTAGCTCTGCGCTTGATCAGGTATAGGTATCACCATGGAACTTCAGGAACTTGTTAACTATTGCGATCGTGAATTAAAGGTTCGCAAAATAAAAGACTACTGCCCGAACGGTTTGCAAGTAGAGGGTTCTGCTCAGGTGCAGCTAATAGTCGGAGGTGTTACTGCTTCGCAGCGTTTAATCGATGTAGCGATCGAGAAAAACGCAGATCTTGTACTGGTGCATCATGGCTATTTTTGGAAAGGGGAGGATAGCTGTATCACGGGGCTTAAGCGTCAGCGGTTGAAATCCTTGTTAGCCAATGACATCAGCTTGCTCGCATATCACTTACCTTTGGATATGCATGATGAATTTGGCAATAACGTTCAGTTAGCTAATAAGTTGGGCTTTGAAATAAGTGGCGCTTTGGAACCGGAGTCTCCATCGAGTGTGGGTTTGGTTGGCCGCTTGCCGAGGCCGATGAGTGCCGCTGAGCTTTCTCGTCATGTCGGTACGGTGCTTGAACGTGATTGCCTTCATATCGGAGACGGTGCACGCTCTATTGAAACGGTGGCATGGTGCACCGGTGCAGCACAGGGCATGATCGAACAAGCTGCCAAACTCGGTGTTGATGCCTACCTGAGTGGCGAAATCTCAGAGCCGACCGTACATATAGCCAGAGAAACTGGTGTTCATTATTTTGCTGCCGGGCATCACGCTACTGAGCGGTATGGGGTTCAGGCTTTGGGGCAGCATCTGGCTGAGAAGTTTGATATTGATTTTGAGTTTGTCGATATCGCGAACCCGGTTTAATGGCTCTTGTTCAGAGCCTTTGTTTCTTATGAGTTCTGCGTGGTGCGCGTTGCTTCATCGTCAGAGCGTTCGATAGTATCGCTGGCCTCTTCGGCCGATTTCAGCTCTTCTGCTTTGAGTTCGTCAAGCTCTGCTTGCTCGGCCGCACTTAGCCCAAACTTCTCTGACAGGGTGCCTTCTGCTTCAGGGTGATCCTTGGGTGCATAATCCATCGGCGGGACGAAATCATCGTCTTCGTTAACCACTTTAAGCTTTTCAGGTTTGTGCGCTTCCGCTAGTCCTAAGGCCAAAAAACCAGCGACTTCGTCGTCTCCGCACAAACGACTGGCGCCTTTTGCCAGCTGGGTATGGACGTCTCGGTAGCTATTGTTAAGCGTCTGCACCTTTCTGGCGGTTTCCATAAAATGCGCACTAACCTCGGCCTGATATTTGGTATAGGTGTCTTGCAATTCGGCAAGTTTTTGTTCGAGG
>JBFJVR010000067.1:0-9672 GCA_041624095.1 Oleiphilaceae bacterium | reverse complement strand
CGAGCGACACCAATCTTGGATTGGTGGCCGGGATGAGCATAAAATAAAGCGTGCTCTGCCTAACGGAACCGCCTTGCGCAGGCAAGTAAAACACTACACCAAAAAGCGGGAATAGCTCATTTGGGAGAGGCAAGCGTTTTAGAAGCGTAGCTTCGAGCGAAGACGAGCGACACCAATCTTGGATTGGTGGCCGGGATGAGCATAAAATAAAGCGTGCTCTGCCTAACGGAACCGCCTTGCGCAGGCAAGTAAAACACTACACCAAAAAGCGGGAATAGCTCAGTTGGTAGAGCACAACCTTGCCAAGGTTGGGGTCGCGAGTTCGAATCTCGTTTCCCGCTCCAAATTTTCCTTGATACTATTCAATTCAAATAGCATCTTAGTTCAAATAGCATCGTTTAAACGGCACTAAGCTTTCCTCGCGCGCCGGTTTGTATCATCTCTTCTATACTTTTGAAATTTCTGTCAGTAGTCAGTAGTCTGTAGCGTCGTCGAATTGAGAGGCCTGCTTGTTTCAGTGCCCATTGAAAAAAACGGTTACGCCATGTCTTTAGTTATCCTTAGCTTTAATTGCTTTTCGCGTCAGGGGCTTCATTGCGCTGGTGCATCAGAGGGGGCTGGCTGTGCTGACAATTACTGAGTTATACACTTATCCCGTTAAGTCATTTAAGGCAAACCCGGTTGAGCAGATCTGTATGGATTCGTTTGGGCCTGCCGGCGACCGACGTTTGATGTTGGTTGATGCCTGTGGCAAGTTTGTCACACAAAGAACGCACCCAAAGATGGCGACGCTAAGCGCTAGGCTTGAGGGTCGTGCGCTCGAGATAACCCTGCCTGAAACGCCTTTGCCGACGCTCCGCTTAAGTGACTTTATTCGTACAGTCAATGTCACGGTATGGGGGGAGGCGCTTAGTGCAAAAGGCCTAGGCGAAAATAGCGTTGATCACATGCTATCCGAGTTTTTAGGCACCCAAGTTAGGCTTGTCTATATGCCTCAAGACTGCTTCCGTCAGGTCGATAGAGCTTTTTTCAACCATGAACAGAGGGTCAGTTTTGCAGATGGATTTCCTGTATTGCTAACTAATCAGGCCTCCTTGGATGAGTTGAATTCACGTTTGTCAGTGCCGGTTCAAATGGCTCGTTTTCGCCCTAACATCGTAGTGGCGGGCGATATGCCATATCAAGAAGATCAGTGGCAGAAGGTCAAAATCGGAGACGTCGTTTTTGATGTAGTGAAGCCATGTAGTCGCTGTGTTATGACGACGGTAAATGAATTTGCAGAGAAAACCGCTGAGCCCCTGCGTACTTTGTCGTCCTATCGTCGTAATGAATATGGCGTGTGCTTTGGACAGAATCTGGTGCACAGAGGCAAAGGGCGAATTCAGCTTGGTGACGAGCTTGTTGTTATTGAATAAGTTGCAGGTGCGCTAAGGATTAAAGGCGTTGACCTGCTTACCGTTTAGGTCATAATGGCGCCAGTTGGTCAGAGGCGAAGGGAGGGTTGCTATATGCTTATCTTTGTTTATTGCGCTGCGTTGATTTGCATGAGCCAACAGAAGTTCACGGTTGTTTGTCATTTAGGGTCTCGGCTTTAATTCAATGCTCGATTCCAATGTCCTGCTGCCTCTTGTTGCTAAGGCTTTTGAGAGGCATCTGTTTAAATCACCACTTAAGACTATTTATGAGTATCGTTAGATTAGAAAATGTAAGTCTTGCCTACGGTTTGAAGCCCTTGCTTAAAGATGTCACCTTTGCCATAGAGCCGGGTGAGAAGATTTGTTTGCTCGGCCGAAATGGCGAAGGTAAGTCCTCGCTAATGAGTTTGTTGACCCAAGTCGTGGAGCCCGATAGCGGTGCGCTAGTGTTCGACAAATCTACAAAGCTGGGCTTTCTTCCACAAAGTTTGCCTGCGGCCGACGAACGCTCGGTGTTCGATGTAGTGGCCGAGGGTTTAGACGATTTAGGTAGCCTGCTTAGTGAGTACCATCATCTTTCTCATCAGCTGGATGATGCTGCTGATGAGAGCGTTCTTGGCAGGATGCAAACTTTGCAAGAAAGAATAGAGCAGCGCGATGGATGGACATTTCAGAACAAAATAGCCCATATGCTCAAGCGTTTCGGCTTGGATGAAGAGGCGCAGATGAAATCGCTTTCGGGTGGTTGGCGCAGGCGCGTGTTGTTGGCGAAGTCATTAATCAACGAACCTGACATTTTATTGCTTGATGAACCCACCAATCACTTGGATATCAATACGATAAAGTGGTTGGAGCAGCGGCTGAACGAATTTCAGGGTGCTGTGCTGTTTGTTAGCCACGACAGAGCATTTATCAAAGCCTTGGCCTCTAGTATTGTCGAGCTGGATCGTGGCGTATTGAGCCCTTTTCAGGGAGGGTATGAAGACTACCTAAGCCAAAAGCAAAAATTGCTGGAAGAAGAAGAGCGGCAAAACAAGTTATTTGATAAGCGCTTGTCTGAAGAAGAAGTATGGATCAGACAGGGTATTAAAGCACGTCGAACACGTAATGAGGGGCGTGTAAGGGCGCTGAAAGCATTGCGTGAAGAGCGCCGCCAGCGCATTGATAAACAAGGCACAAGTACTCTGACAATTGGGGAGGCAGAAAAGTCCGGGAAAAAGGTGATCGAAGCCACAGGGGTGAATCATCAGTATGTCGATGGGAGACCGTTAATCTCGGACTTTTCGATTCGTATTATGCGGGGTGATCGCGTTGGTTTAATCGGGGCCAATGGAGCAGGCAAAACCACCTTGCTGAGGATTCTATTGGGCAAGCTCGAGCCTCAGTCTGGTGAGGTTACATTGGGTAGTAAGTTGGAGGTAGCTTATTTTGATCAGCTACGTGATGGTTTGGATCTAGACAAGGCGGTATTTGATAATGTGGCCGATGGTCACGAATACGTCACCATTGGTGGCAAACCGAGGCATGTGATCAGCTATTTGAATGACTTTTTGTTTACCGCAGAACGCGCGAGAACGCCAGTTAGCGCTCTATCTGGTGGCGAAACCAACCGCTTGTTGTTAGCTAAACTCTTTGCCAAGCCTTCTAACCTGATCGTGATGGACGAGCCAACCAATGACCTCGATGTTGACACCTTGGAGTTGCTGGAAGACAAACTTGCTGCTTACGGAGGCACCTTGCTGCTAACTTCCCACGACAGGGATTTTTTAGACCAAGTGGTTAGCAGTACATTGGTGTTTGAGGGTAATGGGCGCGTTACTGAATATGTTGGTGGCTATTATGACTGGGTGCGTCAAACTGGTGGTATATTGGCTGATGAGTCGACGTTTGCTGCTGAGCAGGCAGGGGCTGACTTGCATTCAGTGCCGGCAGATAGTGCACCACAAGCGGCTAAAGCCCAAACCCCTACAGCGCAGAATGATGCAAGCTCTAAAGCCGTCAGGAAAAAGCTTAGTTATAAGTTAAAACTTGAGCTTGAGTCCTTACCCGCAAAAATTGAGGCGCTCGAGGCCGAGATTACTGAGCTTCAGACAAAAATTGCGGAGCCTGACTTTTTTAACGGAAGTCACGAGGAGGTAAGCGCGGTCACAGAGCGTTTAGCTGTCGTAGAATCAGAGTTGGCTCAGCTTATGGATAGGTGGGTGGAGCTTGAAGAAGAAGCCGAAGGGTAGAGTATGGGAATTTGGATAGCAGTACTGCTGACCCTGGCCATGCTAGGGTCGGTATTGTGGGTGATGCCGTCACCCCGAGAAAAGCGACTTACCGAGATGCGCAAGCTGGCGATGTCGCGTGGGTTAAAGGTCAGACTGCTGGATAAAAATCTGGCGAACAAGTTATTCCCGTGGGTGACGGATCCGCGTGGCTTTGTATTGTATGAGAAATATTCTCGTGGCGGTGACAAGACGGTATCTAATCAGGTTAATGTCATCAGGCTCAACAATGAAGATTGCCATGAGCTGGATAGGGATAAGAAGCACGAGGCGTATCTTGAAGTACATGGTTTGCTTTCAAAGGCGCCTGCTTCGTCTGAGGCTATTGCTTTTTATTCGGGATGCGTTGCCTGGCTATGGCGAGAACAGGGTGATGTGAGTAGTGTAGAAGCGTTGGCAGATGTTTTGGATATATGTTTGAGCCACCCCTATGAGGTAGCTCAAACATAGGCCGGATTAGAACTTTGTTGTGGCAGTTTTAATGTCGGCAATAATCTTTTTGCTGTACAGGTTAACGATGAAGTTGACGCGGTTTTCATTGTAGTTAATGTACGAATTACGAATGAAGTCCCATTTGGTGATGGCCGAGTCCAGCAAGGAGTGCGCAGCTTCATCATCTTTAACTGTTTCTGCCAACGAATCCATTAGGGCTTCAAACTCGTTTGCCAGCGAGTCGATGGTGATTTCTGTGTCGCCGCCGGTATATACCTGACTCACTGTCGAGGTAGAACGCGCTGAGTATTTGGTCATCATCAGGGCAAGCACTTTCGCAGCTTTTCTGCTTTTTGTCGTCGCATCGGTGGGTGTTGCTCCGCTCACATTAATCACGTTGGTGTACAGGCCCTCAAGTGCCTGATTAAAACTGATGTTTGTGGTCGCCATGTCGCCTGCAAGCCTAAGATCAGGGTAGCCGGTATCGACTACCACGCTAATATTCTCGCTGAGCACGTTTTCGTATGTTTCCCAACTGTCCATGACGCTAGAAAAAGTGTCCGCAGTGCCGCCCTCGGACAACACAGGCTCAAGCTCTTCCAGTAAGCGCGCAATGTCTTCAGCAGAGTTATTAATTACAGCCAACTGTTGCTGGTCAGCCTGGTTGGCACTGAAGTTATAAAAGCCGTTAACTGAATAATAAGAGCTGATTGTCGCCTGGAATATTTGTTCCAGAGCTGTTTCAGCCTGGTTTTTATCAAGGGCATGAGCCGAGGAAGCCAACAGGCATAGGGCAAATACGGTTGAAAGTCCGGTAAGCAATGTTCTGCTGAACAGGCTGAAGTTAAAATTCATCAAGTGTTCTCCAGGTATGGTGTGGTTTCTTAGCGTTAAATTCGACGCGATGTCGGCAATACAGGGGCCAAAAAAATCGCTTTAATTCAGTGTAGTATCGAATTTTTAACTTACAACTGACGCAAACAAAGAAGGCGGGGTGTTTGTCGTTTCTATCGAGATTAGATTGGATTATTGCCACCTGAGTTATGAGTCTTTAAGTGATGTCTAGAGGTTCTAAGTCTAAATTAGGATAGTAAATTCCAAAATTATGAGTTTTGAGTATAAGAGGGTAAATAACTATATAAAACATATATTAACGATATTTAGTTAAAGTATATTAGAGAAAAAATCATGTGGTTTTAAACAATATTCATTGACAAATGGACGTTTTTTTTTCATGGTTTCGTCCTCGCAATTCAAACGATCGTATGAATTTCGAAAAATCCCGGATTTTTGTGACGGGCCAAAAAACTTTGCCAGACCATTTTTTGGGGTGCTGGTACGGACAATTAACTTGGAGAACAGTTGATGATTTACGAAGGTAAAGCCATCACGGTTAAAGAAATCGAAGGTGGTATTGCACAACTTAACTTCGATTTAGAAGGCGAGTCGGTCAATAAGTTTAACCGGCTGACCATTGAAGAGCTTGGTGCTGCAGCAGAAAGCTTAAAGAACGCAGGCGGTATAAAAGGCCTGGTAGTAACCAGCTCGAAAGATTGCTTCATTGTTGGTGCTGATATCACCGAATTTACTGATTTGTTTGCGGGTTCAGAAGAAGAACTGATCGCGAACAACCTGAAAGCAAATGCCGTGTTTAGCGCTATCGAAGATTTGCCATTTCCTTCGGTAACGGCGATTAACGGAATCGCGCTTGGTGGCGGTTTCGAGATGTGTCTCGCAACGGATTACCGAGTGATGTCTACGGTAGCAAAGGTTGGTTTGCCGGAAGTTAAGCTGGGTATCTTCCCCGGATTCGGTGGAACTGTGCGTTTGCCTCGTCTTGTTGGTGCTGACAACGCAATCGAATGGATTGCAGGTACCAAAGAATATAAAGCTGATGCAGCGTTAAACTACGGTGCAGTTGACGCCGTTGTAGCACCCGAAAAATTGTTCGATGCCGCTATTGCTTTGCTTAATGAAGCCGTTGCAGGCAAGTTGGACTATGCAGCCCGTCGCGCAGAGAAAACCGGTAAGCTGAAACTGAACCCTATGGAAAGCATGATGACTTTCGAGACGGCGAAAGGCTTTGTAGCTGGTCAAGCTGGTCCAAATTACCCGGCTCCTGTTGAGGCGATCAAGGTAATGCAGAAGCATTCCGGTATGGCTCGTGACAAGGCAATCGAAGTAGAAGCTAAAGGTTTCGCCAAAATGGCTAAAACTTCGGTAGCATCTTCGCTGATTGGTCTGTTCCTTAATGACCAGGCTTTAAAAGCACAAGCCAAGGCGCTTGAGCCAAAAGCAGCCAAGGTCAAGAAAGCAGCAGTACTGGGCGCGGGCATTATGGGCGGCGGTATCGCTTACCAGTCTGCCCTGAAGGGTACGCCAATTATCATGAAGGATATCGCGCAAGCAGGTATCGATCTTGGTTTGAACGAAGCGAAGAAGCTTCTGGCCAAGCGTGTTGAAAAAGGCAGAATGAAAGCCGAGCAAATGGCTGACGTACTCAACGCGATTGACCCAGCACTAAGCTATGGTGATTTCGGTGATGTTGACCTTGTGGTTGAAGCTGTTGTTGAGAACCCTAAAGTTAAAGACATCGTATTATGTGAAGTAGAAAATGTTGTTTCCGAAAACACGGTACTAACATCAAATACCTCAACGATTTCTATCAACTTGCTGGCGAAAAACCTTAAACGCCCTGAAAACTTCTGTGGTATGCACTTTTTTAACCCTGTGCACATGATGCCTCTTGTAGAAGTTATTCGCGGAGAGAAGACAAGCGAAGAAACCATCGCTACGACGGTTGCCTATGCCAAAGCAATGGGTAAAACCCCAGTTGTCGTGAATGATTGTCCGGGCTTCCTGGTTAATCGTATCTTGTTCCCTTACTTCGGTGGTTTTTGTGCTCTAGTACGTGACGGCGCTGACTTCCAGCATGTTGACAAGGTAATGGAGCGTTTTGGCTGGCCTATGGGCCCAGCTTATCTGCTCGACGTTGTTGGTATGGATACGGGTAAACATGCGGGTGAGGTGATGGCTGAAGGCTTCCCTGATCGCATGAAGAATGAGTTCCGTACTGCAATCGATGTGATGTTTGAAGATGGTCGTTATGGCCAGAAAACAGATAAAGGCTTCTACACTTACGAGCTTGACCGCAAGGGCAAGCAGAAGAAAGTGAAAGACGACAGTGTTTATGAAATGCTGAAGCCTGTTGTTAGCGGGTCAAAGGAATTCACCGACGAAGAAATCATTGAGCGTATGATGGTTCCGCTATGCATCGAAACGGTTCGTTGCCTTGAAGATGGTATCGTTGAGACAGCAGCTGAAGCGGATATGGGTCTAATCTTCGGTATTGGTTTCCCTCCATTCCGAGGTGGTGCACTTCGCTATATCGATTCTATCGGTCTCGAAGAGTTCAACAAAATAGCAGACAAGTATGCTGATTTGGGCGCGCTCTATACTCCGACAGAGGGTATGAGAGAAATGGCTAAAGCTGGCAAGAAGTTTTTCGGCTAAGGGCTGAAACAGAATCGAACGGAGAATATCTATGAGTCTTAATCCAAAAGATGTCGTCGTCATCGATGCGGTACGTACTCCAATGGGACGTGCCAAAAATGGCTGTTTCCGCAATGTACGTGCTGAAACGCTATCGGCGACTTTGATCGACGCACTATTCGATCGCAATGAAAAAGTAAACCCAAATGACATCGAAGATGTGATTTGGGGTTGTGTTAACCAAACTAAAGAGCAAGGTTTCAACGTAGCGCGTCAGATCTCTTTGTTGACGCGTTTGCCGCACACCTCTTCTGCCCAAACGGTTAACCGTTTGTGTGGTTCTGCGATGTCTGCAATCCATACAGCAGCTCAAGCAATCATGACAGGCAACGGTGATGCTTTCATCGTAGGTGGTGTCGAGCACATGGGTCACGTACCCATGACAGAAGGCTTCGATCATAACCCGGCGGCCAGTAAGTATTCAGCTAAAGCTTCGAATATGATGGGTTTGACGGCCGAAATGTTAGCCAAGATGCATGGTATTTCGCGCGAAATGCAGGATGAGTTCGGTGCGCGTTCGCATCGTTTGGCTCATAAAGCAACGCTTGAAGGCAAATTCAAGAACGAGATCATTCCGATCGAAGGTCACGACGAGAACGGCTTTAAAAAGCTGATCGAAGACGATGAAACCATTCGTCCGGAAACCACGGTTGAGTCTTTGTCCAAGTTGCGTCCTGCCTTTAACCCAAAAGGCGGCACGGTTACAGCGGGCACCTCGTCGCAGCTGACAGACGGCGCAGCAGCAATGTTGCTGATGTCGGCTGAAAAAGCCGAAGCCTTAGGCCTTAAGCCACGTGCGCGTATTGTTTCTATGGCAGTTGCAGGTTGTGACCCGGCTATTATGGGGTACGGTCCTGTTCCGGCGACTAAGAAGGCGCTTAAGCGTGCAGGTCTCAAAGTAGAAGACATTGATTACTGGGAGCTGAATGAAGCTTTCGCAGGTCAGTCTTTGCCTGTTATGAAGGACCTTAAGTTGCTTGACGTAGCAGACGAGAAAGTGAACCTGAAAGGTGGTGCAATTGCCTTGGGTCACCCACTGGGTTGTTCCGGTGCACGTATCTCGACCACGCTATTGAATGTACTCGAAGAGAACGATGGTAAATATGGTGTTTCTACCATGTGTATCGGTCTAGGACAGGGCATCTCTACCGTGTGGGAACGTTTGTAACTTAGTTCCGAGCGTTTAAGAAACCGCAGCTTAGTCTGCGGTTTTTTTATGTCTGTTTTTTGAAAGCTTTGTGGGAGACGTAAGATGTAAGATGGGAGAGGCTAGGCGGGAGAAGCTAGACGGGAGAGGCAAGATGCTGGAAGCCGGATGCTAGAAGCTAGAAGCAAGAGGGGAGACGGGAGATGTGAGACGGCAGAAGCAGGAAGCTTGAAGCTAGAAGCGGGAGAGGCAAGGTGCTGGAAGCCGGACGCTTGAAGCAGGAAGCTTGAAGCCGGAAGCTAGAAGCAAACCCAAATCCAAATCCAAGCCCAAATCCAAGCCCAAATCCAAGCCCAAATCCAAGCCCAAACCTAAGCACTAATCTTGGTCGTTTGGGGCTTGTTCGCCCATCAGTCACGCACGTAGCGGCGAGCAAGCATGCTGGGTTAAGGTGCGGGCTGTCTGAGCGCACAGCGCGAGTTCCCGCGACGCCAGCATGATCAACAGAGCAAGGCAAAGCGAGACGTCGGGCGATGATTTTGCGCCACTTTGATCAAGCAAAGTGGCTTTGGGAGGAGGGAGACGGGAGACGGGATACGGGAGACGGGAGGCGGAAGAAGCTAGATGGGAGAAGGGAGATGGGAGATGGGAGATGGGAGATGGGAGAGGCAAGGTGCTGGAAGCAAGATGCCGGACGCTAGAAGCCTGAAGCTTGAAGCAACCCCAAACCCCGCCACAATACCGGTCGTTTGGGGCTTGCTCGCCCATCAGTCACGCCCGCAGCGGCGTGCAAGCATGCTGGGTTAAGACGCGGGCTGTTTGAGCGCAAAGCGCGAGTTCCCGCGACGCCAGCATG
>JBFJVR010000066.1:0-9725 GCA_041624095.1 Oleiphilaceae bacterium | reverse complement strand
TTAAGATCGTGTTCGCGGTCGCGGATAAGCGACTCCCGTACTAAAAAGACATCGACAATTTCGTTGGGAATCTGTTGCGACGAAAAAATAACCTGCGCGCCTTCGTTGATCACTCGGGTTTTATTCGGTTCATAGGTTATAAGCAGGTCGACATCCTTGTTTTTCCAATGATCCACTTGCTGAGGTATGTCAACATACTCGATGTTCAGGTCAGATCGTTGCAGGCTGAAGTGATCGAGAAAGCGCGATAGCATGTAGTTTCCCAGAGGCCCGGCTTCTACGGCGATTGTCTTGCCGCTGAGTTCTTGCCCGGAACTTGCTGGCTGGCGTGACAGCACAACGTCTCCCCCATTTGATGCGTCGATTACCAGGAATATGCGAGTGTCGGGGTGTTGGGCGGCCAATGCGAGCGCAAAGTCAGTAGTGACAGCAATAATATCGACGGCGCCAGTGGAAAAAGCCCGGGTGACTTCGGCAGGTGTTTTAAACTCGAGTAGTTCGACTTTATCTTGATCAAGCCAGCCTTTATCCCGGGCCCAGAATGCTAGTTCATAAGGTGGCCATTCCAATAAGGCGACCCTGAGAGGCGGGTCGGGCTGTCCGCAGGCGCTGAGTAATATCAGGCTTAGCGTCGCTATTAATTTTAGCGAGACTGAGCGAAATCGGGTTAGAAAGCATCGGAGAGGTTTCATAAGCTGGCTCGCAAACAGGTGGCTAGATTAAAGGTTAGTTCAAGCCCCGGCCTTTCACAACTTACTAATTCTTCGTGCAGTGCTGATTTTGACCCGCTGAGAGCCTTGCGTAAGTGGTAGCGTCTGTTCATTGGCGAGCATGCTGGCTACACTGTGCGACTTTGTAATGATATTGAGAAAGCAACGCAATGAGAGCACATCCATGGTTCAAGCTTATGCTGATGGTGTTGATATCAGGCGACGCATTTGCCGAGAAGGCAATGAACGCGTGCATTATCGAAGCCGTGGCCAGCGCTGGTGATGATACATCAGCAGTTGCTGTGCGAGAAAAATGCCGTACTTTAGAAAGTGGGGTGAAGATCCCCGAGCGTCTGGTAAAGGAGCAGCTGACCGAGAGCAATGCTTTTGTGATCACCCCGCACCGCCAAAACTATGTGCTGCCATTTACACATAACGCGCGCCCGAATGAGTCGCCGTGGATTGAGCAACAGGCATTTCCCGGCGTAGACAGTACAGTTCAGCACAAAGAGGCCAAGTTGCAGCTGAGCCTGAAAGTTCCATTGGTCGAACAGGATCTGCTTTTTGACAACGACGGACTGTACTTTGGTTTTACTCTGAAGTCGTTCTGGCAAGTATTTAACAACGCCTTGTCGAAGCCTTTTCGCGAAACAAACTACCGGCCCGAGTTGTTTTATCAGGCACCTATTGCGTATTCCGAATGGGGAGGCACTATTTTTTCGCGAGTGGGTATAGAGCATGAGTCGAATGGGCGCAGCCAATACCTTAGCCGTAGCTGGAATAGGGTGTATGTGGGGCTCGGGTTTTTGCGTGATCGTTGGGCGATCTATGTGCAGCCCTGGTATCGTATTTCCGAAGATAAAAAGCCTGACGATGGGGACCCGAATACACCGCCAGCCGCAGGCGGGGATGACAACCCGGATATTGATGATTACTTGGGTGACTATGAAATACTCGCGGTCTATAACGAAGGTAAATATGAGTATAGTGCGATGCTGCGTCAGAATTTCTCAACAGGTAACGGCGCAGTAGAATTAGGCTTCAGTTTTCCTTTGTGGGGGCGAATGAAAGGCTATTTGCAGTATTATGACGGCTATGGTGAAAGCCTGCTCGATTATGATCATCGTGTGCAAAGGATAGGTCTAGGCTTTCTGCTAACCGAGTTGCTATGACCCATTGGCCAGTTTGATGCACACATGGTAGCAAAAACCGGCCAGTGTGTTTCATGCGGGGCCGGGGCGATATATTCTTCAGCTGCTGTTGAAAAAACTGTCATTAATAGGGTATGTAGCAGATGTTAAAAGTAATCAGGGTGGTGGTTGTTCTAGCGTATTTTTTTACGGTTGCTTTGTTGGGCTCCTTGGTTAGTCTGCTTCGGCCTTTTAATCCGGACAATACGCGTTTGTGTGGCCGCCTGTTTAGCTGGGGGGCGATAAGGCTGCTGGGAGTTGATCTAAAAATAGAGGGCTTGGAAAACCTGCGCGATATGCAGCCGGGTATTGTGCTTGCTAATCATCAATCAAATCTCGACTTGTTTGTGCATGGTGCGGTGATTCCACGGCGTACGGTGAGCGTCGGTAAGAAGAGTCTGGCTTATCTTCCTTTGTTTGGGCAGGTATATTGGCTGGCAGGGAATATATTGATTGACCGCGCTAACAGTCGTCAATCGATCGATACGATGACTCAGGTTAGCGAAGCGATAAAGCACCGGGCAACCTCGATCTGGGTCTTTCCTGAAGGGACACGTAACAGAGGCAAAGGCCTGCAAGCATTTAAAAAAGGCGCCTTCCATATGGCTATTAATGCCCAGGCGCCCATTTACCCGATATGCGCGAGTACGTATGCGGGTCGTTTAGAACTTAACCGGTGGCGATCGGGAACGATCCGGGTACGTATATTACCGCCGATACCAACACGTGAATTGGGGCACGAAGATATACAGCCTCTGATGGCCCAGGTCAGCAGTACGATGCGAGCTGTTATCGAAGAAATGGACCAGCAGCTAGACGAAACGGCGCTACGACTGGCCTCTTAATTTCTACAGGAGAAAACGATGCTCGAAACCTTGATGTCCGAGTGGGCTGCTGTGCTAATGCTGCTTTTTTTGCTTGCCGTAGTCGTAAGCCTCGCTTTGCTTAGGCAAAAGCATGGGCACTTAAATGCACTTGAAGAAAAAGCGTTAACGCTCACGGATACCTTGCAAAATAAGGATATCAAGCTCAGTCAGCTTGAAGGAAAAGTAGCTTATCTGGAACAGGATTCAAACGCCTTAAAAGCCCAATTGCTCGAGACACAGGCGCAGGTAGAACACTTTCGCCAGTCCTATCATCAGGCTGAAAGCCAAAGTAGGGGCTTGGCCGCTGAATTAGACGCCGCAAAGTCCAAGGCCGCTGACCTTGCAGAGCGGCTTCTCGAGACACAGCAACGTGGGCGAGACATGGAAGAGCGAAACGAGACGATAAATAAGGAGCTGAAAGATAAGGCAACGCGCTTGGAATCAGCGTCGGTCAAGTTGGAAGAGTCTCATGCTCAGTTACAGCAGGCGAAGTCCGAGCTGGCGGAACTAAAACAGCAGCACCAGAGCATAGTTGAGGAGTATCAGACGCTCAACGAGAAGCATGCCGTGCTCACTACGTCACTGGAAGAGCGTGAAGCGCACTTTGCTCAGCAGTTGTCGCTGTTTGGGGAGCAGAAAAAAGTGCTGGAGAAGGAGTTTGAGAATCTGGCAAACAAAATATTTGAAGAGAAAGGCAAAACCTTTACCAGCACCAGTGTAGCTTCGATAGAACATTTGCTTAAACCGTTTCGTGAGCAGATAACCGAGTTTCGAACCCGGGTTGACGGTATTCAGAAAGAAAATAACGAGTCGACAGGCAGTTTGCGCAAAGAGCTGGAGCACCTGCGCAAGTTGAACCAGGATATGACAACCGATGCGAAGAACCTGACGGAAGCGCTAAAAGGAGATAAGAAGAAAGTCGGCTCCTGGGGTGAGGTGCAATTAGAGAAAACCCTGCAGCTGGCCGGGCTGGTGAAAGGCGATCACTACGAAGCACAGGCTCACTTCAAAGATGAGCATGGCAAGAACAACTACCCGGATTTTGTCGTCAACCTACCCGATGAAAAGCATATAGTGATTGATAGTAAGGTATCTTTGATCGCCTATGATGAAGCGATATCCGCTGCAACTGACGATGAGCTTGAGCTGGCCCTGGGGAGACATGTTCAGGCGATAAAAAATCACATAGACGGCTTGGCCGCCAAAGATTACAGCAACCTGATTGGCATGCGTAGCCCGAGTTTTGTGCTGATGTTTATGCCTATAGAGCCGGCTTATATAGAAGCGATGAAACAAAACCGTGAGTTGTTCAACTACGGTTATCAGAAGGGCGTTATTCTGGTTTCTCACACGACCTTGATGCCGATACTTCGAACCGTTGCCAACTTGTGGATGATAGAGCGCAGTAACGCCGAAGCAAGAGAGATAAGTGATCGCGCAGGGGATGTTTATAATCAAGTCTGCATGCTGGCCGAAAGGTTGCAAAAACTGGGTGGCACCTTACTAACGGCAAGCAAGCAATATAATGCGACGGTTGTGGCCTTGGCGGGGCAGCAAGGCCTGCATGGCAAGGTGGAACGGTTCAGTAAGTTGTCGAATAAAATTACCCGTTCGATGCCTGCCATTGAAGCAATTCATGCGGATGTAGAACTAGATCGTCTGGAAGTTGTCAGAGCGGCCGACAGCGAGGCGGGGGAAAAAGACACCTTGTCAGAGAGCGAACAGCAAGAAGCTGAAACCCCAGTAAGCGATACACTCCCCGATGACGCTGCGTCGTCGGGTGAGCATGTTCTCGAATCCCCGGAAAAAGACACCTTGTGATTCAGCAAGATTAAAATTGTTACCGACGGGTCAGGCTCAGTTCAACTTTGGGCGCTAAACGCATGCTTCGCAAGTGAAAATATAATTGCAACAAAACAATGTAAAAAATCTTCAAATTACGCTTGCTTTAAAATGACCAATAGTTCACATTTTGCTAAGTTCGTAAACGTATAATTAAGTCAACCTTAGGTTTTAGAAATTATAAAGAAAAAACATTAATAACAATTCGAAGTTGCTGTCTTGTTGGTGGGAACCCTTGACGTGTTAGCAGCTCGGTCCTTATCGGAAGGCAAGATGATGTTCATGAGTACATTCATACATGTGTTAGAGCTGACAACAGTGCTGTTGTTTATGCTCCTCGCATTTCAGGTATCTCGATGTTATCGCGAGTATGTAGTCGAGTCGAAGCAAGCGGCGAAGGCGGGGCAAGGCAGCAGCAAGTCATTTCAGGGCGAAGCGTTGCAGAGTACCTCGGTCTTGCGTTATCGGGTGTCTCTCGCCAGTTCTGCGAAGCCTGAGCCGGCGCGACCAGCTGTGCAGGATACTGCGATAGAAAATTTTACCGCGGTTGCTGCAAACCAGGGCGCATTGCCCGTTCCGGAAATAAGTGAATCAGCTGGGTCGGAAGCAATTTTGAACGATTATATTGGTGGTTTTTTTGGCGAGCCGGCGGTTGCAGATATCCAAGCTTATAAAGCACCTGCGTCACCTCTGGCTGTAGATGTAAATCGTGCAGAAACCGCAGAACTTCCGGTATTGACTCCCTTAACAGACGGGCTTGTTTCTGAAGAGCTTGCTGAGGCAGAAGAAGACATAATAATGGTGTCTTCCGACGAGCAGAGTGCCGGTGGAGACGTAGAAAAAGTCATGTCAGACAAAGTGGTGCACGCCATGCTTGACGAGGCCAAGTTGGCTTGTTCTTCCTGATATTGAATTCTGTCGAGAACTGAATTAATTTAAAGCGGCCCAAAGGGCCGCTTTTTTAATGTCTACTTTTAGGCCTTCGCATCATTATAATCAACTGTATATGGTCTTTTAATGCTTGGAGTTGTCATGTTTCCCGACGCTATATTTTGTTTGTCCGCGCATGTTCAGCGCTGGGTGCGGCACGCCGTAATAGTGATGGCCGTAGGCCATAGTGTTTGTTTTGCCAGTAATTTACCGGCCGAACACGAGTCGGTGCGTTTGATGCTGGCTTTGGAGAGCTCTGTTGAGAAGCAGCGTTGGGCAAAAGCGAATGATCTGCTGGCTGAGTTGGAAGCCTTGGAAACACGTCTCGAACCGGATTTTCACTACTTTAATGGCTTAGTGCTGTTCAAAAGAAACCAATACGCAGCGGCAAAAAAGAGCTTGGAGGTCTATGTCGTTAAGGCTGGGCACGAGGGGCAATATTATATCGACGCACTTAAGCTGATTACCGAGCTTGAGGATCAGGCACAGGACTTAGATGGAGGGCATGAGTCTAGCCAGCCCGCTGCGGCTTCAATTCTCCATGCTGATGAAGGTGGCGACGGATACGTCAGGAGCTTACAGTCTTTGTATCTGTCTGACAGCCCGGTTGCGGCCCTGGAAACACATATTAATAGCTTGTTAGCCTCTCACGCCTACAGCGAGGGTCGATTAAAAACGCTGGAGCAAAAAAGCGGAGTTCGTTATTCCATCAACGTTGATGGGGCTAGTCTGGTGATCAGCGAAAAAAACTTCAGGGAGGGTAAAGCCGCGTTGTCAGTTTCCAGGTTGTCGATTCTCGGGATAGACCCCTTTTTACGATTTGCTTGCTCGAATAGCGAGTATTTGTGTTGGATTTATCACCCTGCAGATGCGCATGAAAGATGGCTCTTGCTTGAGAGAGATGAGCTCGCTGCCAAGGAGTTAAGTGAAGCGCTGTCGAAGCTGATTCGTTTGCTGCAGCGCTGAATACCCAGCCTAGCCTTTCAGCACGAAAAAAGCACCGACACCCGCTGCGACTACGACAAGGCCAATCACCATAGGCAGTATTGAGTTGCCTTTTTTATCTTCGGGTGTGGCTTGAGAGTCTGAAATCCAATCCTGTTTGCGGTTTGCTGCGAGTTTCTTTTTTTGCACTTTGGTTGCTGTTTGTGCAGCACTGCCGGCGCTTTCGCGCACCTTCTCAGCTGATTTGTTTGTACTCTTGCTGCTAGGAGTTGCTTTTGGCTGGCTTGTTGGTACGCTGCGAATAATGGTTTTGTTAGGGTCGTGGGTTGGACCGTTAACGGTAAAGGTCACAACATCCAGTTTGATTTTGTCGCCGGTCTTGAGTATCGCCTGGCTAATTTTCTCGCCATTCACGTAGGTACCGTTAGACGAGTCAAGGTCGCGAATGTGCAACTGCCCTCCGCTGAGTTCCAACTCTACATGTTTGCGCGACAGGTGGTCGAGAGGCAGGGTGATATCACATGAAGGGTCTCGGCCGATGGTTATTTTTCCGCTCAGATTAAAGCGGTTCTGCTCCAGCCAGCTCGCACTGGATACGATACTCCAGTTTTCGTTACTCGCCTGTCTTTCTCCCTGGGGCACCATATGGGTGCTCGACTTAGGGTCGATCAGCTCAAGCTCCAGACTCGCGAGGGTGATTTTGTCCCCGGCTTTTAACGGTGTTTGATCACTCACCGGAATGCCATTCACCCAGACGCCCGTTCCATCCGCTTTGTTGTTGATGGTGAGCGTGTCGTTCTGATTGACGATTTCCGCATGAAAGTCATGCAGTTGAGCATCATCGATCATCAGGCTATTGCGTGGATGTTTGCCAATAGTGAAAGTTTGATCTACTAGCCACACGGCTTCTCGCCTTCTGTCCCTAAAATGCAGTTTGAGCATGTTTGTTCGTCACCAGATTGAACATGAATAAAGTGGTTAAAGTGAAAGTATAGCCCTAAGTCAAAAGTCTTCGAATTTGAGGCGATACTTTTATGTAACCAAATGCAAGACGCCGAGGTTAAGGCTACATTTGCTTATCGCTGGCGGCTTGGTAAACGTCAAGGATTCCGTGAGGGAAGCAAATTATTTCTGACGATCATCGCTTGCCAGTGACCTGTGTCCGATTATACTGAAGCCTAAGAGTTTCTTCTGCATGTGCGCTTTGTTCCACGTCCTCAGTCGTGTCGATGGTTTGCAGTGCCTGCGCGGATAGCACCGCCTATCCGAAATTTACTAAGAGTTGAATATGCTTGAGTCCAAATCTCTCAGTCATCGAGGTGCTGTACGAGAGAACAATGAAGATCATTTGGCCGAATGCCCTGCGATGGGGTTTTGGGCTGTTGCTGACGGTGTTGGCGGAAATGGTTACGGTGAAGTAGCTAGCCAGCTTGCGACTCAGGCAATGGAGCGCAAAATACGCCAGGGGGCGACGCTGGCAGAGGCTATTGTTGGTGCCGATGAAGCGGTCAAAAATGCAGTGGCGAGTAACGCCGAATATAGTGGTATGGCCACGACTGTTGTAGCTTGCCGCTTTGATGACCACCATTTTGAAGTGTCCTGGGTGGGCGATAGCAGAGCATATTTGATTGATACCAACGGTATTTGCCAGATCAGTTCCGATCATAATCTTGCCCAGGAATTGTTAGATCAAGGCCAGATAAGTGCGCAGCAAGCGAGAAGTCATCGAGGTCAACATGAGTTGACTCAGGCTATTGGTTCCCTGAGCTTAGACAATATCCCGAAAAGTTTGGGCGAACTCCATGACGGCGATGTGTTGTTGCTATGTACCGATGGACTGAGTGGCGTGCTTTCAGATCAGCAAATTTACGAAACAGTGGTAGGTGCAGGGTCGCTCGATGCTGCTGCGGATACACTGTTACAGCATGTTCTCGACAAAGGCGCTCCCGATAACATCACGCTAACGCTCATACAGTATCGAAAGCAGGAGGCCCCCATTAAGGCAAGTGATTTTGCCGGACAGGGGATACGTTTTCCGTTTGATCGGAGTCCCTACGCTTCGCACTGCAAAAACAGGCCATGGTTTTTACTGGTATTGCTGATGGCAATATGTGCTTTGGTTTACCTTATTTAAATGGAAGTTGAGCTATGAAAGAGGGGCGTTACCAGTATCTGGACAAGATCGGCGAAGGCGGGATGGCGACGGTCTATCGCGGTGTTCAGCGCTCGCTGGATCGGCCAGTTGCGATCAAGGTCTTGTCGGCCACACTGTCCGATAACCCTTCGGTTATTAAGCGCTTTCAGCGCGAATCGCTGATCATTGCGCGCCTGAACCACCCGAATATCATTCACGTCATAGACAAGGGCACAACCTCGAAAGGGCGGCCGGTTTTTGTGATGGAGTTTGTTGAAGGCATCACCTTGGCAGATGTCATCCAAGAGAGCCTTTTTACATTTAACGAACGTGTAGATATTGCGATTCAGTTATGCAAAGGCATTGCTTACGCCCACAAACTGGACGTCATTCACCGAGACATTAAACCTGCAAATGTGATCGTTGATAAAGAAAAGCATGCTCGTTTACTCGACTTTGGTATTGCTTCTTTTTTCAAAGCGGACAAAGAAGAAAGCCCGGATGAAACCCGTTTGATCATGGGGACGGAGGCCTACATGGCGCCGGAACAGCATCGAGGAATATCCGAAACGACCAAGCTGAGTGATGTTTATTCGCTTGGCGTGGTCATGTATGAACTGTTTACCGGGCACTTGCCAGCACCAAATGACCCGCCGCTGACTCAGCTAAATAACAACATTACCGAAGCCGTGGCAGATATTGTGTCGCGCTGTCTCAACCCCGCTCCTGAAGACCGCCCTCAATCCGTCGAAGACGTTAAAACCAAGTTGTTGCTGGCGATGAAAGGCCAGCATATTGCGGCGGAAAAAGCGGACCGTGCAGGTGAGGGGCTGAAGGCGGTTGCGAGTAAGTTTAGCCTTCTCGATGTCATGTTAGAAGACAAGTTTGGCGCGGTTTATCTTTACGAAGATAAAGTGTCGCACAAGTTGCTGGTGATCAAAAAACGTACTTCCTCTACCAAAGGGATTCGCGAGGCGAAAGTATTGCACTCGCTAAAGCACCCAAATTTGGTGAATATTCTAGGTGTGTCAAAGAACGACAGCGCTTTCATTGTGGTGATGGAATACGTTTCTGGCGGCAGTTTGCAGGATCGTTTGGTCGAGCCCTT
>JBFJVR010000065.1:0-9731 GCA_041624095.1 Oleiphilaceae bacterium | reverse complement strand
GCCGATGGCAAGTCCGTCAATGAGCGCCTTTGCTCTGTTAGGGCTTCACTCCGTTGTGAAGCCCTGAATGTTACCCGCGCCTGGATGCACCTATGTGTGCAGCAAACGCAGTATTATTGATCCTGTTCGACTGATTGCATAAGCACCTCCGTTGGTGTTCTTGCGTTCAGCCTTAATATCACTTCGAATTACTCAACTATTAGGTATATTGCAGCTTCCATGCCAGATATATTCCTTTTAATTTTCATGCACTTATAAAAATATCCCTGTAAAACGCACCATTATTACTACCTTTAACACTCTCTGCGCCCTGTCGCGCACCAACTAAATGCACTAGTTTTGCTTAGGAGATTCAAAAAGTCGCAACACTTCAATAATGTTTTCGGCAACAGAGACAATTGATCGCCCCTTGTCCATTGCCATTTTCCGTAGCGAAGCATAGGCTTCTTCTTCCGTCATATTGCGCTGCTCCATCAGCAAGCCTTTGGCCCGCTCCAGCACTTTGCGCTCCGCCAGTTTACTGCGCGTACTCTCCAACTCCTTGATCATCCCCTGCTGTTCACGAAATCGCGCAATCGCAACGCTAATTATCGAGGGAAAACGCTGCGCCTGAATATCATCAACTATAAAGGCACTGATTCCTGCCTTGACGACCTGCTCAATAATTTGCGGTGTATCCTTCTCTGCAAAACAAATAACCGGTAGCGGCCACTGTTGTTTCAGCAGAACAAGCTGCTTAAGGGTTTCTGTATCTGGTAAGTCTATTCCCAACACCAAAAAGTCTGGCCGGTGAACTCGAGCTTGCTGAAGCATCATCGATACATCGCTTACCTGAGCCACGATGTCGTAGCTATTATCCCGGAGCGCTCGTTTGAGTAACGACGCTCGAGACCTTAGAGGGTCAACAAGTAATACTCTTTCTTGTCCTATCATTTTCATTCACCATGCAGGATTAATATGACACCAACATATGGAATGGAGTATCGGTTTCTGCAGCCTTGGCAGCACAGAAACCGATACTTGCTAGCTGACTTCAATCAGCTGAACCGTGCCGTCTGGCAGCACTTCATGCATATGCCCCTTCGGTTCATCAAGGAACTGAACCAAGCCCAGGCATAACGCGGCTGCACCCGCGATCACCATAAAGAAAGTAGAGGTATCGACAAAGGAGTAAACAGTCAAAAAGGTTACGCCTCCGACATTACCGTAGGCACCTACCATTCCGGCTATCTGACCGGTCATACGACGTTTGACTAAGGGAACCATGGCGAATACCGCACCTTCACCCGCCTGTACGAAGAAAGAACACATCATCACACACATCACCGCTAAAGGAACAAACCAGGCACTGGTGATGGTGGACAGTATCAGGTAACCGATCATCAGCCCGATCATTAATATTGTTAGCGTTTTCTTGCGGCCGAACCTGTCGGACAAGTAACCACCACCGGGCCGGGCCGCCAGATTCATTACGGCAAAGGCACCACCCAGCAAGCCCGCCTTTACAGGGCTGAGATCAAAGGTCTCCATAAAAAATGCCGGCAGCATTGAGACCACCGCCAACTCTGAACCGAAGGTAACGAAGTAAGCCCAATCCAATACTGCAACTTGCTTGAATTTGTATTGATCATTCTCGGGCACGGGTGCCTTCAGGTGGTCCTTGTTGACCTGATATATCTGATACATCTGGAACAAAAACAGTATCGCTAAAACACACCACAGTATTACTGCGGTGGAGTTTGATAAGAGCCCAACCCCTTCAGGAGAGAGCTTCCAGGTGAGTACAGCTAGCGCAACGTACATCGGCACATTCATCGCGATATACAACCAGAAGTCCTTGCGACTGCTAACTTCGAGCCCGCCCGACTTTTTCGGTTTAAAGTAGGTAGAGCCTTTTGGCGTGTTTCTGGCTTTGGCATAGAAAATCATAGAATAGACAAAGGCGACTGCACCGGTAGTGGCAATCGCATAACGCCACCCGTCGTCACCGCCATAAACATACGCAGCGACAGCCGGTAATGTCCATGCAGCAGCAGCAGAACCAAAGTTACCCCAACCTCCATAGACACCTTCGGCCAGCCCCACCGACTTAGCCGGGAACCATTCACCGACCATGCGGATGCCAATGACGAAACCTGCGCCAATAAAGCCACATAAGAAACGGAACAGTGCGAGTTGTTCATAGGTCTGTGCCAACGCAAAGCCCCAACACAAGAAGGCTGAACTTGCCAGCAACAAGCTATAGACCACACGCGGGCCATATTTATCTACCAGCATCCCGATTACTATACGAGCCGGTATTGTCAGCGCCACGTTCAATATTAATAGCGCCTTCCATTGGGCATTACTCATGTCGAATGCAGCCATAATAAATGGCTTCAGAGGCGCATGGCTGAACCACATAACAAAGGTAAGGAAAAATGCAAACCAGGTGATATGCAGCATTTGAATGGGGCGACTACTGAAATCCAGTAATCGCAATCGAGCTTCTGACATAAGTACGCCTCACAAAATCATTTTCAGTGAAGCTCCTAAAGCAATAACGAGTCCATTAGACTTTTATTGTTTTTTTACAACAACTTAACAACATATTTTAGCATGATCAGAATCACTCATGCACTATTTTAGGTCTACCTAAGCCTACTCAGAATGCGAGCCCGCATCATTTCGGAACACAAAAAAACAGACCGCCCTATCACCAACTCGCTCGCCTATCAGGACCCTGCACAACTCCCCTATCGAAGTCTTTGTTGCGCGCCTTGGCTAGTAGAAAAGCACAGTATGTCAAATCAAAGTTACACAATTTTACACATGTCGATTTAGTTTACACATAACTAAACCAATCTTTTAATTAAAACCAATAAGCAATTGTTTTTATTTATATTTTAAAGCATGGCACAACTAATGCTTAAGTTAGTCAGGTAGAATATTATAACTGTCGCAGTCGTACGTAAGCGTGCGTGACAGCGATTCTCTAACAACGAAACGCAGTAGGATACAAACATGAAACTTAAGCAGTTACTTGCCGCAGCAACATTGGCACTGACATCTGCAGCTACTCTGGCGACACCTGTTTATACAGGCAATACCGATGCAGCTGGATACACAAAACAAACAGGCTATACCATCTGGAATGAAGATGACAATGCAAGCCAGTGGCACATCCGCTGGACTAGCCAGGACGCCAACCAAGGCTCAAACGTTAGCTGGTTTGGTAGCATCGTCTTCCAAAACTCTAACCTTGACGGCGTTTCTACGTTCAATTGGGAAGGCAGCGACGCAATCAGCACTAGTTACGATAACTGGGCAACAGGCGAAGACAGCATCGGCTTCCGTGCAATCACCAACGATAGCGGCGATGTTGACGGTATCGATTTCTCATTGATTGACGGCACCGAGCTGCTGGAATTCAACTTGGGATCAAGCTTGTTCGCAGATTTGGAAAGTGCACAGTCTGGTAACGGAGTAGAAGGTAGCATGATCTACCTGGGTGACCAGCTGAATACGCCTAACGTTTTCGTTTACAACGGTAAAAACGGCATTTACCAATCGTTCGAAGTAGACGTTCCAGAGCCAGGGACCTTGGCTCTGCTGGGCTTGGGCCTTGCTGGCCTTGGTTTGGCTCGCCGCAAGCAGGCTCAAGCATAAGATTAGTCTTGGCTCGCATGTAAGAACAAACCCCGCCTTATGCGGGGTTTTGTTTTCTGCACGTATTAAAAATACAATCACACGCCTAGCACCGACCACAAATATTTCTTCTTACGACTTACGGCTTACGATACTAAATCGCAAAGTATCAAAATAACCACCGGGACAGCCAGTTTCGCCCCAGCTCTTCTTTACAAGCCCAAAACTGTTCACTATACCGCTTGGCGCGCGTCGCCACCTTTCGCGCAACTGACTTTAACCAGGGTTTACGCTCATAACTGCCTCGGCGATAGCCACCCTGCCCCTCATGGTAATTAAGATACTGTGCATAGGCATCCCACTTTGATACTTTGTTAACCCTTGCCGTACGATCCATGTACCAGGCGATGAAGTCGATTGCGTCTTCAAAGTCATCCCGGTCGGCAAAGGTATTGCCGCTCTGCTGCTGATACTCCGCCCAAACCGCGTCTTTAGCCTGCGGGTAGCCGTAAGCATCACTCGCTCGCCCAACCGGAATGAACCATAGGAAATACTGCATCGGTGGTGCGGCATCGTGCCGAAATGAGGACTCCTGATGCATTATTGCCATCGGAATATGTACCGGCACTCCCCAGCGCTCTTTCGCGTCAATTGCTGCCTCGTACCAGTCGTACTTCTCTTCAAAAATATGGCAGAGGTTATCGGGGCTTTGCGGCGGCAAGCTTGCACAGGACGACAGTAATACCACGCCTGATAGCAGTACGGGCCTTATAAACCTATGTGCCCGCTTGGCACTCGCTCTCACAACCAACACTACCCACCCGCTCCTTTTGCTATGTCTTGCCCTTCGCCTGCGCTGTTTACCGCGAGCTTAATCCAGGCAGCAATATCGTGAATCGCCACTTCGGCTTCTCGAACAAGGGGCGCCAGGGTTTGAAACACATGAAACTGGCCGGGGTAGACGCGGTGCTCTACCTTAGCCCCATGATCGCGCAGCTTTTCTACCAGAGCAGCAATCTGCGGTGCCATAATTTCAGTGCCACCACTTTGAACGTAAATCGGTGGTAGATGTTCAAAACGATGCTGACGAAAATCAAACAAGCCAGACAATGCCTGAGCAGTATCTCTTGCTGAAGCCGACTTGGCCCAACGCCCCAGCACTTCTGCAGAAACAATATCGTCAGCCTCTTGATCAGGCACCAGCAAAGATACATCGCCAGGGGCTACCCACGGGGATATTAAGACACAACCTGATACTGCATCGCGTGCACTTGGCTCAGCCCCTTGCAGAGTAGCCAAACACAGGGCTGCGCCGGCAGAGTCGCCCGCCATAAATAGCGGACGCTTTGCAGCTTCATCAAGCATTGCCAATAGTACCGCGCGGCAATCCTCCAGTGCTGCAGGGTAAGGATTCTCCGGCGCCAAGCGATAATCGAGAGCCACAACCTCCGCGTTGCTGGCGTGCGCCAAACTGGCGAGGGTGTTACGGTAGGATTTAGACGAGCCAACAACATAGCCACCACCATGTATATAAACAATACGTCCGGCAGCCTTTTCGCTCTCGCCGTTAGTCGAAATCTTGGGGAAGCAACGCAGCACAGGCACTCCGGCCAGCTGCTTTTTCTCAAAACGCACTTTCGACAATACGGGCGCTGGCACGACCAGCAACTCCATTCGCTGGCGCAACCAATCATCGCTCTGCGTCAGCGATGCACTTAGCAAGCGCCGCGCAAGCCTCGCGGTATATTCAGTCGACCACGAACGCTCCGGCTGGCGCGTTGATGAAGAGCACATCGAACGCATGCTGGAAGCGGCAATACAGCTAATATCATATAATTGTCTTATCATCTTTGGCGCACTCTTGTAGTTATTTTGCCATAGCGCTTTCAGCCGCAAGCAGGGATGACCGCCAAGCGCCCAACACAAGCCCCAGAATAATCAACACTGGGAAGGCCAGCAATACTAGCCCATTCCAACCAAAAGCATAAACAATGACCCCGCTCGACAATGAGGCCACGGCCTGCAAGCCAAACACCATAAAGTCATTCAGACCCTGAACCTTGAATCGTTCCTGACCCATGTAGCTTGCCGGAAGCAGAGTTGTACCCGCGACAAACAAAAAATTCCAAGCTACACCGAGCAGCACAAGGCTGGCCCAGAAGTGAATATAAGCCTGCCCGGCTAGTGCAATCATGAGACACACCGCGTTAATGCCTAGTCCCGCCCAAATAACGGCAGCAACACCATAGCGCGTGATGAGCAAGCCGCTAAAAAAAGATGGGATAAACATCGCCATTATATGGCTCTGGATCACCCACTTGGTATCGGTAAGCGAAAACTCCAGCAAATGGTGCATACTTACGGGTGTTGCCGTCATTATAAAACTCATCACAGCATAACCCACACTCGAGGACATCACCGCGACCCACAATACGGGCTGCCGCAGAATCTCGTGAAATGACCTTTCCCGCGCGACGGACTCGCCTCCTTTTTCAACTTCAAGCGGAGCGGCCTTCACTTCTGAGTATAATGTCAACACCGTTGCGCTTAATACGCATACGCCGGCCAAGATAAAAAACGACCCGGCAAATTGCGCTGCAAATATACGCTCTCCTCCAGCGGCTATTTCAGGCCCCAAAAAGGCGGCAACCAAGCCCCCTAACAACACGGTTGAAGCTGCTTTTGCCGCCTGCTGTGGCGCGACACTTTCCATCGCCGCAAAACGATATTGCTGAACCACAGCAAGGCCAGCCCCCAAACCGGCAAGGCAACAGGTAAACCCCCAAAAGCTGGATAGATAAATACTTAACGATGCTAACAAGGAAACACCGGCACTCAATATAGCCGATACGATGAACACAGGTTTACGGCCAAAGCGCTGCATCAATCCAGATACCGGCACAACCCCCAGCGCAGTACCTACCACAAGTGCAGCAACGGGCAGCGTCGACAACTTGGGCGTCGCGGCCAAAAGTGCGCCCACCAGCCCACCTATAAACACCACGATAGGTGCGACCGTCATGCTGAGCGCGCCGGAAAACGTCAGAATCAATACGTTGCGCTTCATCAACACCCTCTTGACCAGCCCTTGTCACAATTCCATAAACACATTTTGCCTAGACCTTTTTTTGATGGGTATAATCGCCCACTTAATTTAATCTTACGCTCTTAAATAAGGCTCTTAATCATCATGCAACGTTATCATGTCTATGGCCTCGGCGCCGCTCTCGTCGATACTGAACTGGAAGTAAGCGACGAATTTCTTGAACGCGCCAATATCGAAAAAGGCCTGATGACACTGGTAGATGAAGCGCGACAGGCCGAGCTACTCGCCTTACTGGAAGATCATCTGGTAGGCAGCAAGCGCGCCAGTGGGGGTTCGGCTTGTAATTCCATCATCGCAGCGAGCTATTTTGGTGCGAAAACCTATTACTCATGTAAGGTTGCAAATGACGACAACGGTGAGTTTTTTCAACATGACACAAGTCTCGCCGGCGTTGCTAGTCACAATCGTAATTTACCCGACGGCACTACGGGAAAATGCTTGGTGATGATCACCCCTGACGCCGAGCGAACCATGAATACCTTTCTTGGCATTAGCGAAACACTCTCGACGGATGACCTTGATATCGATGCACTAAAAGCCTCCGAATACGTCTACATCGAAGGCTACCTGGTTACTTCTCCCAGCGGCAAACAAGCCGCAATCGAGGCGCGCAAGGTCGCTCAGGCGAACGGTATTAAAACGGCTATATCCTTATCGGACCCGGGCATGGTGGAGTTCTTCGCTGATGGACTGCAAGAAATGATAGGTGAAAAAGTTGACCTGCTGTTTTGTAATCGTGATGAAGCCCTTGGCTGGACAAAAACTACTGACATCGAAGCCGCCGCAGAGGCGCTAAAAAGTATTGCCAACAGCTTTGCTATCACGCTGGGCAAAGACGGCGCACTGGTTTTTGATGGCGAGACATTCTTGACGGTACCCGGCGAAGCAGCGAAAGCCATCGATACCAATGGCGCAGGCGACATGTTTGCCGGCGCTTTTTTGTATGGCATTACCAGTGGTTTAAGTTACGAGCAGGCTGCCTTACTGGCAAATAAAGCCGCAGCCAAAGTTGTCAGCCAATATGGCCCCCGGTTGAGAGCCGAGCAACATAGTGAAATAAAACAAGAGATTCTCAATTAAGGCCTGAGCTGGTAGATTACCCCGCCGAAATTTAACACTGCTGTCGGAGAGCTATGTGAGACTGGTATCGTGGAATGTAAACGGCATACGTGCCGCAATGAAGAAAGACTTTATCGCCTCGTTTGAGTCCATGAATGCGGATGTCCTTTGCCTACAGGAAACGAAAGCACAAGACGAGCAGGTCTCCGAAGCACTTAAAGATTTAGCGGGCTATTTTATCTACAGCAACTCTGCGGAGAAAAAAGGCTACTCAGGAACAGCAATCATCAGCCGTGAAGAACCAATATCGGTACATTATGACCTGGGTATCGCAGAACACGACAATGAAGGTCGCGTCATCGCAGCCGAGTTTGCGGACTTCCATTTAGTAACTGTGTATACCCCGAATTCTGGCAGTGAATTAAAACGGCTAAACTACCGTCAACAGTGGGACAAGGACTTTTTAAGTTACATTCAAACCCTAGAGGAAACCAAACCCGTATTGGTTTGTGGTGACTTGAACGTCGCGCATCAAGATATCGACCTAGCGCGCCCAAAACCGAATTACAATAAGAGCGCGGGCTATATGCAAGAGGAAATCGATGGCATAGCGCGATATTTAGCTGCCGGGATGATCGACACATACCGGCATTTGAACCCCGAGCAGGTCAAGTACAGCTGGTGGAGTTACCGTGCTGGCGCAAGAGCCAAAAATGTCGGCTGGAGGATTGATTATTTCCTCGCGTCTCGAGGCCTCGAAAACAAACTGAAAAGCGCAGATATACTCACTGACATCATGGGCTCGGATCACTGCCCCGTATTACTTGAACTAAAGTAATAAACCCGACGATTTGCCTCTCCAAACCCGGCCAAGCAGTGCTGGGTTAAGCGCCTAGTATATAGCCGCCACCGTTACGACTTATAACATAAATCTGCTAAGCCGATGCATACATATTGGCTATACTAAGCAGTAAGTACTTATTTCTTTGTTACTCAAGGCGTTGTGTGGACTTCAGGGCTTTTTTCATCAAGTGTATTTTGCTGCTGGGTATATTCCTTTGCGGCGGCGCGCATGCTGCATTAAGCCCGAATGAAAACTCGCCCATCCCTCCATCTCCGCTAATTAGCATCACTGAAGCGTCGAGTTATCCAATCGAGGTTGGTGCGCAGATGCTCTACTTCGAAGACAGCAAACTAAGACACGACATCAATAGCATTCAACAAGCCGATATAAACTGGCAAACAATTAACAGGAAATCACCCAACTTTGGCTTTACTGCTTCAGCCTTTTGGTTTCAGTTTGTTATTTATTCGCAACAGCAATCACAGTTTGATGCGCTGATAGAGCTCCCGATACCGTTTCTGGACGATGTGCAACTATTCCATTTTAATCGCGACGATACCCTGCTCAAAACGTATCATCTAGGCGACCGCTTCGACTTCGAAAAGCGTCCTGTTAAGCACCAGAACTTTGTAATGCCCCTAGCCTTGGCCCCAGGTGAAAACCGGATCTTGTTAAGGGTCGCGGCCGGCGGAACCGTCGAAGCTCCACTTACAATCTGGACACCCGAAACATTTTCTACCGCCACCGCAGACGACCGGCTGATCCAAGGCATCTGGATAGGCATTGTCGCAATCATGGTGGTATACAACTTGTTTTTGTTCTTCTCGATCAGAGATGTCAACTTTCTCTACTATGTTGGCTTCGCTTTCGGTTATTTGATGTTTCAGGTATGCCTGAAAGGCTATGGCTTTGCCTATTTATGGCCCGAGTCTGTTCACTGGAACAGCTATGCTATTTCAACTTTTACGGCGTTATGTAACTTGAGTGCCGTCATGCTGGTTATCTCGTTTCTGGATCTGAAAAAGCAATCCCCTTTTGGTTATCGGCTCATGTCCCTTATCGCCGGAGCAGCCGGCATAGCATTACTGATGACCT
>JBFJVR010000064.1:0-9749 GCA_041624095.1 Oleiphilaceae bacterium | reverse complement strand
TCGGTACGATTACAGGTCGATAGAATAACCGCTTCGTCAACGCCGTCTAGCTGCAAAAGACTCTGCAACGCTGCATCAAGCCTGATCGGCTCAAAGGCCACCTGCTCGCGCACGGACACAGACGCCGTTTTGTGATTAATTCCAAAAGCAGTAATGGACATTAAGAATGAAAGCCTGTTAGCAGAAGCCGAGCATCTTTGACGAAAGCCGCTATTCTACAAAGAGGCACCCAATAAAGCCAACGCTGAACGAAAGCAGAGAAGCATTAGGGTTTGCTCAAGACCAAAACCCGGAGCCTAAAAAGCGCCTTAACGGAATGTCAGTTGACAGCAAGTAAGCTTGTGTCATCATAAGGCCTTGGTCTCCACTGTGCAGGCGGGCGCGTATCGAACCCGGCTCTGTTCACTATAATCTCGACCCGGTAAAAGTATCCTTAACAAATGAATCAGACATCGCTCAAACTCCTCCGAATAGCGCTTATCCCTTTCGTTATCAGCCTCAGTGCTTGCGGCTCACTTCAAAGTTTCAACCGCGGTGCAGTCGAGAACCAGGACCAAACTGTTGATGCCAGCGCAGCGGATACAGCCGCCAAGCAAAAAATCACTTACGGCGACTTCGATCAGGAAAAAGACACGCTCTATGACCTGTTGGTAGCCGAAATCGCCGCCCAGCGCGACCAGTTCAACGTCACGCTGTTGAACTACATTCAACAAGCACGGCTGACAAAAGACCCTGACATTATCAAGCGCGCGATTAATGCCGCCCAGTATTCAAAAGATGTCGAAGCAATTATGGAGATGGGCAAACTATGGGCTCAAGTCGAGCCGAATAGCGTAAGTGCCCATCAGCTTCTGGCCTTCCAGCACTCGATACAAAAACAGTATGTCGACGCCATGTTACATATCGACAAGCTCATCGAACTCGGCGGAGAAGCAAGAGTCGACAGCCTGGCCCTCGGCGCTCAGCAACTGCCGGAAGAAGACAAAAACCTGCTTCTGGAGCTGTATCAGAACCTGCACGCAAAGTATCCCAACAACCGCGATGTCACTTATAGCCTGGCCCTCATGTACCGCAATCTGAAAAACTTTCAGGCCACACTGGATACACTTGAGCCCTTGGTCAAATCGCACCCGGACTTTCAACCCGCCGCACTACTGCGCGCCAACACGCTGTACGAAGCAGGTGAAATAGATAAGGCACGCGACTACGCTGAAGAAAAATACGCCGATTTCCCTGAGAATCACACATTGGGGCGCCTCTACGCCAGCCTGTTAATAGAGAACAAGCAGCTCGACAAAGCGGAAGACGTATTTGAAGATTTGATGGAACGCTACCCGCAGGCTCCCGGGTTCAAACTGTCGTTCGCCTTGGTGATGCTCGAAAACGGCAAAGAAGAAGCCTCGGCAAAACAACTTAATGAGTTGATCGCCCAGCAAGCTCACGAAAACGAAGCACACTTCTATTTAGCCCGCATCGCAGATAAAAATGAAGACCCAGACGCGGCAATAGCGCATTACCAACAGGTGAAACAGGGCACTCACTTTGAAAGCGCCCTGGAACGGTCAAGCTTCCTGCTAAGCCAGCAGGACAAACTGGACGAAGCCCTCAGCCGCCTCGAGGAGTTACGACAAGAACAACCTGGCATGGCGCATAAATTATGGGTAATGCAATACAAGCTGCTCTCGGCACTCGACGAAAAAGAACGCGCAAAAGAAACTCTTAACCAAGCCATCGATGCATTCCCCGACGACGAACAACTCCGCTATGCCCGCGCGATGACTTACGAAAGCGAAGACAAGCTCGACGAAATGGAGCAGGACTTACGGTATTTGATGCGACTAAACCCCGAGAATGCAATTGCCATCAATGCATTGGGCTATACCCTCGCAGACAGAACAGACCGACTACAGGAAGCACTCGGCATGATCGCTCATGCCCTGCAACTAAAACCGGAGAACCCTGCAATTCTGGATAGCATGGGCTGGGTTCTGTATCGTTTAGGCAAAACCGAAGAAGCCGTCGTATTTCTACTTAAGGCATTCCAAAGCTACCCTGACCCGGAAGTTGCCGCTCACTTGGGCGAGGTGCTCTGGCAACTCGGCAAGCCCGAAGACGCACAGACCATTTGGAGCCAGGTACTCAAAAACAACCCTGAACACAAAGTGCTACTGCGCACCATCAAACGCTTTGCGCCAGCCATACTCGAAGCACCAGAGCCTGATGCGCAACCGTCCGACAAGAGCAAAGAAACCAGCACGGAACCAGCAGAGAGCTCTGCCTCAGAATCATAATGGTGACATCAGACTGCCTCGGCCCCCGAACTTCAGGCCAGCTCTTGGATCACCCCAGCCGAATCCTGCGGCGAATAAAAGCACTGCTGGCTGGCCTAATCTGTTTAATTACATCCGCCTGCAGTACCCTTGGCACTCAGGACCTGAGTGAACAGCATTTCGACTGGCAAACACTTGCCCCACAAATCGCCACACATACCTCATGGCAGTTAATGGGCAAGATAGGCGTTAGAACCAAAACCGAAAGCTCTTCTGCTGCAATCAACAGCTGGGTGCAGGCCGATGATTATTTTAGCGTACAACTCTCTTCGACATTCCTTGGCCTCGGTTCAGCTTCGATTACCGGCACCCCTGCTCTTGTTACTCTAGAAGAAGCCGGCGAAGCTCCGCTTTATTCGGACCAACCCAATGAACTTATTGAAGCGGCACTCGGCTTCCCTCTCCCTATCAGCCACCTGCCATATTGGATTAAAGGGCTTCCGGTACCCGACAACCCTTATAAGCTAAGCCTCAATAAACAGGGCTTACCCGAAAGCATGTCGCAATTAGGCTGGACGATACAATATAGCCGCTACCATCTAGACGGCCCACTCCCGCTGCCGGGTAAAATAAAACTGTTACAGACCGACACCCAAATCACCTTGGCAATTAAACACTGGACCCTGCATTGAACCCTAACGCCACGCTAACTTTGTTATCGCCAGCAAAGTTAAATTTGTTCCTGCATATAAATGGCCGCCGCGCAGACGGCTACCACGAACTACAAACTGCATTCCAACTACTCGATTTTGGTGACGAAATGCGTTTCGAGCTGCGTAACGAAAGCGACGGCACAAGACTGACTTCCGACATCCAAGGGGTAGCAGACGACGACAACCTGGTGATCAAAGCAACTGCACTGCTACGCGAACAGAGCGGCTGCAAGCACGGCGCTGATATTCAACTGACAAAACGCATTCCGATGGGTGGCGGCCTCGGCGGTGGCAGCTCAAATGCAGCCACCACCTTATTGGCACTCAATCACCTCTGGGAACTCAAGTTCAGCATCGACCAACTTGCCGAGCTGGGCGCCCGGCTCGGGGCAGATGTACCGGTTTTTGTGAGAGGCCACAGCGCCTGGGCCGAGGGCGTTGGCGAGCAGATCCAAGAGCTTGAATTACCTCAATTTTGGTATGTGGTAATCAGCCCGGACTGCCATGTCAGCACGGCCCAAATTTTTTCTCATCAAAGGTTGACAAGAGACACCCCAAAGATCAAAATAGCGCCCGCTCTGGAGGGACGGGTTCTAGACAAGCTACACAACGATTGTGAAGCCTTGGCAAGCCAACTAAACCCTGAAATCAAGGAAGCTATTTCCTGGCTAAAACAGTTCGGCCCAGGCCGAATGACAGGAACCGGAGCATGTTGTTTTTGTCGCTTTGACAGCGAAGCAGAAGCACGACAGGTTTTGAATGAAGCTCGCTCTAAATTCAAAGGCTTTGTAGCCAAGGGAGTCAATCTCTCTCCTGCTCATCAAAGGCTAAATGAAGCTGAATCGTTCGCAACGAACCATTCGTAGCTACACCGAAAAACGTAACTGCGAATAGACAGACGGTTTCATTTAAGCAACAAGTTACTGGGGTATCGCCAAGCGGTAAGGCAACGGGTTTTGATCCCGTCATGCGGAGGTTCGAATCCTCCTACCCCAGCCATATTTTACGCAATCTCCAATTAGCTATCCGAGTCGATGAATACTCAAGAGGTCTTCCATTATCATGTCTAAAATGATGGTCTTTACAGGCAACGCCAATCCCGAACTAGCCAAACTAGTCGTTAAAAACCTGCGTTTGCCCCTCGGCAAGGCAAAAGTCGATAAGTTTAGCGATGGTGAAGTAGCGATTGAAATTAATGAAAACGTACGCGGCAAGGATGTGTTCATCATTCAGCCCACCTGCGCGCCTACGAACGACAGCCTGATGGAACTGGTAGTCATGACCGACGCACTGCGCCGCGCATCAGCATCGCGCATCACTGCAGTTGTGCCCTACTTTGGCTATGCGCGTCAGGATCGCCGTGTACGCTCAATGCGCGTACCAATTACCGCCAAAGTTGTCGCCGATATGATCACCGGCGCTGGCGTCGACCGCGTCTTAACGGTAGACCTGCACGCCGACCAGATTCAGGGCTTTTTCGACATTCCCGTCGACAACATCTACGCCACACCGGTATTGGTTGACGATATCCAGCGCAAATTTGAAGATGACTTTATCGTCGTTAGCCCCGATGTCGGCGGCGTAGTACGCGCCCGCGCCATGGCTAAACGCCTCAACGACGTAGACCTCGCCATCATCGACAAACGTCGCCCCAAAGCAGGGGTATCGCAAGTCATGCATATCATTGGTGACGTCGAAAACAAAACCTGCATATTGATAGATGACATCGTCGATACGGCCGGCACCCTGTGCAAAGCCGCCGAAGCAATGAAAGAGCATGGTGCTAAAGCGGTCTATGCCTACATTACCCATCCGGTTTTATCCGGGCCAGCGATCGAAAACATCAGCAACTCGTCCTTGGATGAGCTCATCGTCACAGATACGATACCACTTAGTGACATGGCCAGAAAATGTGGTAAAATCCGCCCCCTTACAATTTCGGGCCTGATTGCCGAGTCTATTCGACGCATCAGTAACGAAGAATCTATCAGCGCGCTGTTCGACTAACCCGCCTGATAAAACGTATTTTGTGTATCGCCTACAGGGTCGATAACACAAAGTAAGCAAAAGCACATTGCCCGCCCCCGACCAAAACACGGAGTGGCAGATAGCGGCAAGGTGCTTTTTTGTTAATAACATCGTGCTGTGAATTTGGTCGCGAATTTGCTTCAACGATATTTGAGGAAAGTAATCATGAGTGATGATTTATATGTAGTAAATGCAGAACTTCGAGAAGATCAGGGGAAAGGTGCGAGCCGCCGCCTGCGTCGCCTTGAAGGCAAAGTACCGGCCATTCTTTACGGTACAAAATCGAAAAAGCCAGTAGCCTTAAGCATCAAAGACAACGAGATCAAAAAGTCACTGGAAAACGAAGCCTTCTACTCGCACATCCTAACCATTAAGTTCGACGGCAAAGAAGAAAACGCGATTCTGAAAGACCTGCAACGTCACCCTTCACGCGGCGACGTGATGCACGCTGACTTCATGCGAGTGAGCAAGAATCAGGCAATCCACGTAAACGTACCACTTCACTTCATCAACGAAGAAAGCTGTGTTGGCGTGAAAATGGGTGGCGGTGCAATCTCTCACCAAATGGTAGAAGTAGAAATTATCTGTCTGCCAGGCGATTTGCCAGAGTATATCGAAGTTGACATGAAAGACGTCGAAATCGATACCATCGTTCACTTGACTGACCTCGAACTGCCAAAAGGCGTGACTATCGCAGCCCTGCAACAAGGCGACGATCACGACCTGCCGGTTTGTTCAGTACATAAGCCTAAAGGCAGCGCCGCTGACGAAGCAGAAGATGCAGCAGCTGAAGAAGAAGGCGAAGGCGAAGCATAAGTCGACCCTCTTCAACACGAGCTCCGGTCTAACCGGATGTGTTTTTTCAACAGGTATCACGCTGCATTATGAGCAAGACTATCAAGTTGATCGTAGGGCTGGGAAACCCCGGCCCTGAATACGAAAACACGCGGCATAACGCCGGAGCCATTTTTCTACAAGCCCTAGCCAACGAATATCACCAAACGCTAAAACCCGAGAAAAAATTTCACGGGCTCTACGGCAAAATCCACATTCAGAACAACGACATCCACCTGCTCTACCCATCGACCTTCATGAACCGCAGCGGGCAAGCAGTACAAGCGATTTGCCAGTTTTATAAGATCGAAGCTGAAGAACTGCTCGTCGCCCACGACGAACTGGATATTCCCCCTGGCACGATGAAGCTAAAGCAAGGCGGCGGCCACGGCGGACAAAACGGCCTGCGCGACATTATTGCCAAGCTGGGCGGCAACAAAAACTTCAACCGTTTGCGACTCGGCATCGGCCACCCGGGTGAAGCCTCCAAAGTAACCGGGCATGTTCTCGGCAAGCCCGGCAAAAAAGAACGTGAACAACTCGACGCCATCATTAACGAAGCCTTGCGCTACATGCCGGAGCTTGTCCGGGGCGACTGGCAAAAAGCAATGAACCACCTGCATAGCTATAAAGCCGACTAGCCCACGCAAAGCGGCTAGTACCTGCCCACCCTTCTCTATATAATACCGCCTCATTTTTAAACAGCATTCAGGAAAGCGTTATGGGTTTTAACTGTGGCATCGTCGGCCTGCCAAACGTAGGCAAATCAACTTTGTTTAATGCATTGACCAAGGCTGGCATTGGCGCAGAGAACTTTCCATTCTGTACCATCGAGCCCAACGCCGGGGTTGTCGCCATGCCCGACCCACGCCTCGACAAGCTGGCAGCCATTGTTAAGCCCGAACGGGTTGTTGCCACAACAATGGAATTTGTTGATATCGCCGGTCTGGTTGAAGGCGCTTCCAAGGGCGAAGGGCTAGGCAACCAGTTTTTGGCCAACATCCGCGAAACCGATGCCATTGCCCATGTAGTACGCTGCTTCGAAGACGAAAATGTGGTTCACGTCGCTGCTAAAGTTGACCCCAAGGCCGATGTGGATGTAATCAATACCGAGCTGGCCCTTGCCGACCTAGAAAGCGTCGAAAAAGCCATAAAACGACTTGGCCGCGTCGCCAAAGGCGGCGATAAAACCGCAAAAGCGCAAATAGCCTTACTGGAAGACAAGTTACTACCTCACTTGAATGAGGCGCTACCCGTAAGAGCACTCGGCCTGAATGACGATGAACTGCTGCTGATTCGAGAGCTATGCCTGCTCACTATCAAGCCAACCATGTACATCGCCAATGTTGACGAAGACGGCTTCGAGAATAACCCCCATCTTGACAAGGTAAAAGAAATCGCCGCTGCCGAAAATGCCATTGTCGTACCCATCTGTAACAAGCTGGAAGCGGAAATCGCCGAGCTAGAAGACGAAGAAAAAGCAGAGTTTCTTGCCGATTTAGGCATGGAAGAACCCGGCCTTGATCGCGTCATTCGCGCGGGTTATGAACTACTCGGCCTACAAACCTACTTTACGGCTGGCGTTAAAGAGGTACGTGCATGGACCATGAAGGCGGGCGACACGGCACCAAAAGCCGCAGCAGTAATTCACACAGACTTCGAAAAAGGCTTCATCCGCGCTGAAGTCATCGCCTACGACGACTTCATTCAATTTAATGGCGAAGCAGGTGCAAAAGACGCCGGAAAGTGGCGACTTGAAGGCAAGGAATACATAGTGAAAGACGGCGATGTTATTCATTTCCGCTTTAACGTTTAAGCGCTGAAATTTCCCTGCTTTTTTCAGGCTTCAAGCCTTGACAAGGCAGGGCAAAAACAACAGAATACGCGCCTCTTTTGGCTACATAGCTCAGTTGGTTAGAGCACATCACTCATAATGATGGGGTCCCTAGTTCGAATCTAGGTGTAGCCACCAACTTTATTTAAACAAATTAAGAGTTTAGCGAGGCTAGAGCCTCATACGCTAAGCTCTTTTTTTGTGCCTAGGATTAACTCCTTCCAGATTCGCCCGCCGCTTACTTAGCTTATTTTACTATCTGGTACGTATAGCTGATCGAGTGTCTGTGAGATCGTGAGCGCTACTTGTATCTAGCGATACGACCAATCGATGCATCTACACTAAACTGCGTCACGCGACGCTTATTATCACCAACATTGCATAAAGACAGTTCGAGACAAATACTCTAAACTTCGCCCTTTTGAATGCTTAAGGACGAAAGATGGCAAAGAATAGGGTTCTCGCGCCGAGCGACGCATTTTTTCTACTCATTGAAAGCGATAAAACACCCAGCCAAATTGGTGTGTTGGCGCGAATGAAACTACCTCAAGGGGCAGGAAAAGACTTTATTCTCGATATGGTTGAAGGTTTTCGTAAGTACCAGCCGAGCGCTGCGCCTTTTAACCTTAAGCTAGCCAAGCGCACGGCAAGCAAACCGATGTATGCCTGGGAACAGGTTGACAGCGTCGACATCGATTATCACCTGCGTCACTCTGCCTTACCTCAGCCCGGCGGTGAACGTGAACTCGCCGTTCTGATTTCGCGCCTGCATAGTATTCCTCTGGACCACAGCCGCCCGATGTGGGAGTGCCATGTTATAGAAGGCTTGGAGGACAATTGCTTTGCCATATACAGCAAAATGCACCATGCATTAATCGACGGGGTCGCTGGGGCTCGCTTGATGGCACACTGGATGGGGCAAACCAAGCCAGAAGTACTGCCCGACTTTGTACCCTTCTGGGCAATGTCTCAACCCAAGCGCAAGCGCAGCGACAGTGACTATGCTGCACATTCGATTCCGTATCTGCGTTTCCTTGCCTCGCGCGTCACCAAACCATTTAAGTCAGCAGCGGGCGTATTTAGCGCGACGCTGGAAAGCATTCTCGGAAAGCACAGCAGAAAACATCCGGGGCTGGTCGCTCCTTACAGCGCACCTGACTCGATACTCAATAAAGCGGTTGGCCCACAGCGGCGCGTCAGTACCGTTGAATTCAGCACCCAACGACTAATTGATATCGGGAAAAAACAAGGGCGCACATTAAATGATGTGGTGATGACTATTTGCGGAGGCGCGCTCAGAAGCTATCTGCTTGAATTAGACGCCTTGCCAGAGAAGTCCCTACTTGCCCAAGTGCCGGTTTCATTTCGTCCTAAAGATGACGCCGGCGGCGGTAATGCCATAGGCATGGTGCTCGCTTCACTTGGTACCGACGAAGCCGACACACTGACGCGCTTCGATAAAGTCACCCAGTCAATGCGGGCAGGGAAAGCACTATTATCCAATTTGGACGCGACACAGATCGCTGCCTACAGCGCGCTCATGACCCTGCCTTTCACGCTAGGTCAAATGACCGGAACAGGCAATAGAAGCCGACATCCTATGTATAATGTTGTGATTTCGAACGTCCCCGGCCCGAAAGAAAGACGTTACCTGAATGGTGCCGAAGTGACGAGCGTTCACCCTATCTCGTTTGTGACCCAAGGGCAGGCACTAAATATTTCGCTGTTTACCTATGCAGACAAAATCACCTTCGTATTTACCGCTTGCCGAGAGTCCTTACCGAGCGTGCAACGCTTGGTAGATCACACCAGTAAGGCATTGGAGATGCTCGAAAAGACCTGAGACACAAAACAAGGGTGCCAGGCAAATTGAAGAGGATGAAGTTCGAGCCTAAATTGAACCAGGGCTCAACTTGCTCTTTTTTACCCTCCTGAGGATTTGGCTAAAAAGGCTTTAAGCGCGCTATAGCTAAGCGGTTTACTGTAGAAATAGCCTTGATACACCTGACATTTGTAGTAGGTCAAAAAATCCTTTTGTGCTTCCGTTTCGACACCTTCTGCAACGGTTAC
>JBFJVR010000063.1:0-9847 GCA_041624095.1 Oleiphilaceae bacterium | reverse complement strand
TCTTCATGATATAAGGCCTCCCAAAAGCCCAATTCATGCCCAAAACTCTCATTCAGTATGGCACTTTTTTCTGGGAGCCCCTCAGGTAAGGTCACAGCCAGAAGGGTCATCAAAAAGTCTTCCATCTGTGAAGAGTGTATATCGCTGATCGCGGCCTATACCCAGCCGCCAACACCATCCCGCTAGTTCCCATGTTGCCGCTATGTGCGGGAGCGGAAACATAGAGGTGGCTCCTTTCAAATAGCTTTGTATGTGCAGCTTTAAATAGAGTGCGTCCAATACCTTTCTTTGCGGCCCGCGGATGGACTGCGGCAATTTTTATCTCTGCGAGCTTAATGTCTGCCAATTTAGCCTGCTCACCTTGAAAATCTAGCGCCATAGCGCCATCGATACGATTATTTTTTTCATACACTAAAACTAAATCTGTAAATCCATTCAGTGCATTGGCAATCCAGTCTTCGTAAAATCTAGTTGCTGAGGGCGCGAGTCGCTTATCGACATTGAATCGGCCGAAATGATCTTCAAAGGCTAGTCCAAATAAGGTTTTTAATTCTGAATGATCTGACTCAGTCGCTTTGCGAACAAAGCTGGTTTCGCTTGTATGCTTGATATGAGAAGGATCAATCTGATAGAAGTAATCCGTGATGCAGTCCATCACCTTGAATCGTTGGTCTTGCAAGGCCCTAAGAAGTGAATAGTCGGAAGCGTCAATGCGAATACTGAGGAATTTAAATCCTTCAGCTTCAGAAGTTTCTACGCACTTCTTGACTAACGGGCCAAGATAAGCGCTACGCTCAGCTTTCGGTAAATAATCGACGAAACTAATGTGTGCCATCTTATGGCCGAAGTATTCCGAATCCCAATCTAATGGTCTATAGCATGCACGAGCAACCCTGTTCTGCTCCATAGTGACTGAAATAATTCTCGAGTCAGGGTCATCTAGGGCGCTACTTCGGGAAATATGGCGAATGCGTGCGCAGGCAGCGGGATTGATGATCTTTAGGCTCGGCCAAGGCGCGCTCTTCCATTCAAGTAGTTCACTCTTGGATAGCGAGGCATATTGATTCTGAGTTACGTCGGTCTGTATGTCCAAAGCTAGCTCTTATTAGTTAATTGAATAGGCGTTTCCAGATGCCAGTTTATACTATCGAGCAAGCTGCGGACGACAAAATGAAACATTTCTATACATAAAGGGTTCGCACTAGAAAGTTCAGCGCGATGCGCTTCCTTAGCTAGTGACAGCCTGCTGGCGCAAGTCTTCTTTGGCTGGTGTCTGGGCGCCGGGATAGTTGCTATAAATCAAATGCTATTTTTAGCTTTAGGGGCAGTAAATATGAAGTGATTTGAAAGCAGGAATAGTGTCAGTGCTGTAGCAAATATAGATATCGCTTGAATAAGCCAAGGGGCCTGCATGAGTATATTTACGCCCAGAAACATTATGACGAAATTAAGTGTGGACCCAAATAGATGAAGAGCAATGAATTTGCTTGCCTCCATAGCAACGTTAGCGCTACTACCGAAAACCCAAATTCGGTTTATGTAGTAGCTTGCGATCACGGAAGGAGGATATAAGGCTGTTGAAGATAGTACGGGATCGTATCCCGCGTTACACAACAGTATGAAAGCTACGTACCCAGCGAGGTTGATGCAAATGCCCTGCACGCCATAGCGCAGTAAGCGATTGAATAAATCTGTCGGTTTCCGGTTTAGGCTCATGGTGGGGCAGCGATTGGAGGCGTGTTGATATGACCTACTAATGAGGGCTTCATTTTCGAACTAGTATGGTGAAGTCATACAGGCCGTAATCGTGCAATAACGCAACGCGATCTGAGTAGCGACGCTTGCACATGTCAAACATTTTTAGCGGGTCAGCGTAATAAAGGCGTTGTTCCATCCGTTCGGGATCTGCGTAGGATGTTAGGTTGTTGAATGCCATCCCGCGCTGGCATGAATTGAAAAGGATGTCGAGCGTAGAAATGACGTGCGCCTGCCATTCTTCTTCACTGTAGCTCATTCGCAGGCTAAACAAACCTGAGCCGAAAGTATAATCTGCAACCCTTGACGGTATATGCCCCAGTTGAAAGTTGGTGTCAGCCCTGCCGGGAAATCGCTCACGCGAGTTGCTGATCATTGAATCGCATACGTCGACGCCGAGATAATTAATTGGGCAAACGAAGTTTTCGTCTAAATAATCGCGAAGAGCGCCGTAGCCACATCCTACATCGTTTATTGAAAACGATTGCGTGTCGGTGTCAATTAGTTTGCATAGCTGCACAAATCGTGTCTTTTGACCAGCTTCGCCGTTCCAGTCTACGCCCTTTGGTGTGTTGCCGAAAGTGCTGAGCTTTTCAGTATGATATGCAGCTAAATCGTCATGAATCTTGTTGGTTTGTTTTTCTTGTTTGCCCATATGTCCGCCGGATTATTGTATATGGTCGCCGTTTTACTTCAGTAAAGATCTTACCTAGGTATATTCCTAAAATACCGAGAAGCGAAATCACAATTCCTCCCATGAGATAGATTGATACCATCAGTGAAGTCCAGCCGCTTGTTGGTCGGTCAAAGAAAAACCAGTTAATAATTAGATGACCGGAGTATACTCCCGACATCAGCGACATGAATATGCCCAGATAGAATACGGCGTAAAGCGGTGTATTGCTGAAAGAGGTTATCGAGTTAACCGTCATCGCCAATTTTCGACGCAATGAATAAGTGGTTTGGCTGGATGAGTGTTTGTCTACCTCGGTAGGTTTTTGCAAAAATCCGGTGTTCACCCATAAGCCCGCAATGCATGTTTCTCTCTCTTCATGTGTTAAAAGTGCGTCAATATACCTCCGGGTCATTAGGCGGGCTGTCACCATGTTTTCTGGATAGTCGAAGTCGGTGATGAGGTTGAGTATGCGATAGTACCAAACTCCACTCCAGCGCTCGAATCGACCACCTTTTCTGGTGCGCTGAACGCCGTAAACGACATCACAGTCTGGAGATTCGTTTAGCTTTTTGTGAAACTCGAGTAGCCATTCAGGCTCTTCTTCGAGGTCGCTGTCTATCAAGAAAATTAACTGGCCGCCAGCGTGCGCTAGCCCGGTCATCATGGCTTTTTGATGGCCAAAATTTCTAGATAGATCGATAACAAAAACCCGCTCATCAGTTTCTGCGAGCTCAGCGGCAAGCGCTAGGCTGTTGTCCGGTGAGCCGTCGTTGACGAAGATGATCTCGTAGTGGGGCGTGATAGTGCTGGCGGCCTTAGACGCACGCTTATAAAACTCATTCACGTAGCGCCCTGAATGATATAGCGTTGTAACAATTGAAAGTTTCATAATTGGTTTGTGAGATTCATATATTCAGGGGACGAAGTTCCGCAGTTGAAGAGTAGGTCGAGTATACTTAGATTGGGGGAGAAGTTTCCCCAAAGTTGAGGATAGGGGCGTTGCGGGCCATAATTAAACCATTCTACTTTAATATTTTGTGCTGAAAAGACGGACTCATCCAAGTATGATTTTGCTGCCGGACCTGAGATGTAGGACGTTCCGTTCAACTGCTTTACAAAGTGGGCGAGTTTTTCGCTCTTGCCTGCCGTGTGTTCAAGTGTACTTGAGCATACTATTTCGGTATGGATATGCAAGTACCTACAAACGATCTCTATCAGCATCCTATTTAGCGCTGATAGGCTATTAGGGGTTCTTTCGTCGTAGGCAGGAGATAGTAGTTTTGATACCTCGCTGAAATAGGGTGCAGCAGCGTAATTGGTCGTTAGGGTGCGTATGTGATTTCTCGCCCAATGCGATCCTGCAATATTCGTATCCAGTATTGATTGGGGAGGCTGCTGAGTTGACACGGGCACCGTTAACCACTGTGCACCAACTGGAGTTTTGATCCTATTTCTATTTCGCCAGCTTCCTTTGCTGTATTGCGCCGTATCAAAAAGTACAAACGTATCAACACTGGCGATCAAGTCGAAATACCCACGCCATGGTATATAGTTGGATTGCACGATCCCTATTTTTTTCAAATTACGAAGTCCTGTTAATTAAGCGTAAAATTGATATATAGCTGTTTATTATAATTTTGCAGTTAGTTTGGGCTTGCGCCTACAGAGTATCCGCGGACTCATTTCTACAGCTCATTTTTTTGGTTTGTTTGGTTTGGCGGTTAAGCGAAGATTCTAAACAATTCGCTACTCTTTCTTGGTCCGATTGCGCCATACCAGTCCATAGTGGCAGTCTCACGATTCTTTCTGATTGTCGGCTTGTTGTCGTCATTGCCCCGTTCGTTCTGCAATATCTCTGGCCGGCCACCGAGCTGTGTAAGGGTGAGTAATGAAATACGGCGTTTATCCCCATTGCAGCTAGCTGGTCTAGTACGGCTTTTCGGTCAAAGTCCGGGGATAGTAGAACGTAGTACATATGGCCATTATGCTCACAACTGTCGGGGACTATGGGGCGTCGTATCAGGCCGCTTTCTTCCAGGGTTGCCAGCGCTGAATGGTAATAGTTCCAGCTCGAAATTCTTCTGGCGGTAATGCTTTCCGCCTGTTGAAGCTGCGCCCAGAGAAAGGCAGCGACAAGCTCTCCCGGCAAAAACGATGATCCTACTTCCTGCCAGGAGTAGCGATCGACTTCACCACGATTAAACGCGCTTCGGTTTGTTCCCTTGTCTCTTAATATCTCCGACCGGGAAACAAGGCTTTTGTTGTTTAGGAGTATCGCTCCTCCTTGTCCAGAGCTGATGTTCTTGGTCTCGTGAAAGCTCAGGGCACCAATATCACCGATACTGCCAAGGTGCGCTCCCTTGTATCGAGACAGCGTACCTTGCGCGGCATCTTCAATGATGTAGAGGCTGTGCTTCCTAGCTATGGCAATCAGAGCGTCCATCTCGCATGCAACGCCCGCATAGTGCACTGGGACGATAGCTCGGGTTTTGTCGGTTATGGCATCTTCGATAAGTCGTTCATCCAAATTAAGGGTGTCGGCTCTAATATCCACAAATACGGGTACGGCGCCGCGAAGTACAAATGCATTTGCAGTGGATGGGAAGGTGTACGAGGGCATGATAATCTCGTCCCCCGGCGATATTTTTAGCGTTAGTGCTGCTATCTCTAACGCTGCGGTGCAAGAGTGGGTTAGTAAGACCTTATGGCTATTCGTGTATTTTTCTAGGGCTCTGTGGCATAAGTGTGTAAAGTGTCCGTCCCCGGCTAGAACCCCACCCGCGTGGGCGCTCCGGATATTTTCGTACTCGCTACCTGTCATATAGGGTTTGTTGAAAGGAATTGTGTTGCTGGCCAAAAGGATGCTCCGCTGGCTTTGTAGGTTGACTATAGTTTGATTCAGCCGTTTGCTGCGAGTAGTGAGAAATTAGTAAACGTTAAGCCCTCTTTCTCCGAAAGGCAATAGGCTATGAAAACTTGTTTTGTTAGCGTAACTTTAGTGTAGGCTGGGCGCGAAGCTGAGGCGAGGCCAAGACTTTGCCGCGTGCTTTTGAGCCGCGGGAGCAGTTTTTAGTTCTATTGCGCGAGCTTGATCTTTTTGCCTACTATTAACCTCGTGCCACCGATGGGAAAATTTAGACCTTTTGTAATAGCGAAGCGCTCAAGTCGTAGTATTAAACCGAAGCAGATGTTTAAAATCTTGGGAATAGCAAATTCGCGGTAGGTATCGTGACTACCTTTATTCCGCGGCGCGAATAATCTAGATAATGCCATTATTGGGAGTAGTAGCGAGACAAACGATGTGCTTCGCTCGATTAAAAACCCTGCATCTAACACTTTCTGATGAATCTCGGCTTTAGTGTATCTGCGTACATGCCCTGCCGCTTCGTCCGTAGCACTCCATAGCCACCGATGCTGAGGTACTGTTATTAGCAAGATTCCATTGTCGGTCAGAGCATTTTGGATTTGTGATAGTACGTTGCTATCTTCCCGAATGTGTTCCAAAACATCAAAACAACCAGCGATATTGACGCTTCCAGTAAAGGGTAGCGATCTCGCATCGCCTCTCACAAAATGTCCACCTGGATTGCGTTGACGCGCGAAATTTAAGCCTTCAGAGTAAAATTCTAAGCCAATTGTAGTAAGGCCTGGGAAGGTAAACGCCGCCGCATTGATCACATTGCCGGTGCCGCACCCTACTTCCACAAATGTTGCGCTATCAGTCATATGCCGTGCTATAAAGTTAAGGATCAAGGCGTTCCTCTCGACAAACCAGAAATGTGATGTTTCCGCTTCGACCAGAGGTTCAAAATCCGAGCTGTTGAAGTTTATAGAGTCGACTTTATTCATTGCAGCCAAGGAGCCTCGCATTGCACGGTTTCTGTGGGGGCTATTGTATCAAGTTGCACAATAGGTTGCTGGTGGGTATGTTTAGGTGGTTTATGGTGGATTGTTGGTCGTTACTGTAGCATGTGTTGTTAGGTGCTCCCCTGTCTACGGTGTGGAGTAGTTTAGTTTGTGCAAAGACGCGGATTGTATAAGGCCTGGCGTGTGACCTAAAAATGATAAAAGAACGTCTTTTAAAACTCAGCGGGGGTAGCAAGCGCCTACTGCAGTTGGCTTGCGACATTATTTTGCTTTGGGTCTCCCTCGTCATTGCTATTGCAGTGCAGCGAAATGGGACGGGTGGCTGGTCCGAGTACGAATGGCTATTTATAGCTTCCCCACTTACGGCAATCCCTGTGTTTATCCGCTTGGGTATGTACCGTGCGGTCATGCGGTATTTTGGTAGCGACGCATTAATTGTCATTGTGAGGGCCGTTTCCCTCTCCGCCATATTTTTGTGGCTTATTGGCAATCCGATTCAAACCCAGTGGACTGTTATTCCCATTTCCTTGGTCTTTCTTATTTGGATGCTCAACATTGTGTTGGTCGGAGGCCTGCGGCTCTTAATGCGGCAGTACTTTATGGGAGATTGGTTTTTCGGGGCTCCGAGTAGTGCCCCAATTGAGATAAGACAGCCGTTTCGTGCACATGTTGCAATTTACGGGGCGGGTGCTGCCGGTAACCAGTTGCTCACGGCGCTTCGAATGGGTCGCGACATGCGGCCGGTGGCTTTCGTCGATGACGATAAGGGCATCATAGATCGTGTGATTGCCGGGCTCAGGGTTTATTCGCCTGGGCAGATAGATCGGATGATTCGGGACACGGGGGCGTCAGAAATTCTATTGGCTATTCCCTCCGCATCTCGCTCTCGAAAGCGAGAAATACTGGATTACCTTCAACCCTTTTCCTTACACGTTCGCTCGGTGCCGGGCTTTATGGATTTGGCTAGCGGGCGGGTAGAAGTCAGCGATATACAGGAAGTTGATGTTGCCGACTTGCTTGGGAGGGATTCGGTCCCTGCGCATGATGCACTGCTGCACCGATGTATTGCTGGTCAGTCCGTTATGGTGACTGGGGCTGGCGGATCAATTGGTAGCGAGTTGTGCCGCCAGATACTCGCCTTGGGGCCCAAAACACTGGTGCTGTATGAGCACAGCGAATTTAACCTTTACGCGATTCACTCGGAATTAAGCGTATTAGCCGATAAAAAATCGGTGAGTGTCAATATTGTACCGGTATTGGGTTCTATCCGGTGGTACTCCCGACTGAGCAATGTTCTGGAGCATTGGGACATTGGCACGGTATACCATGCTGCGGCCTACAAGCATGTGCCAATTGTTGAGCAGAATATATCTGAAGGCATTCTGAACAATGTCGTGGGTACGCTCAATCTCGCGCGGGCTTCAATCGAAAACGGTGTTGCTAATTTTGTATTGATTTCAACTGACAAGGCTGTGCGCCCAACCAATGTAATGGGGGCGACAAAGCGACTGGCCGAGATGATATTGCAAGCGCTAAGTAGGGAGTCGTCTGTTGACAGTCTATCAAAGCATGGCGCGGCACAAATTAATCGCACTCGCTTCACAATGGTGCGTTTCGGAAATGTATTGGGGTCGTCTGGCTCCGTAATTCCTAGATTTCGTGAGCAGATACTTCACGGTGGCCCTGTAACGGTTACCCACCCCAATATTACGCGCTATTTTATGACGATTCCCGAGGCGGCCCAGCTTGTTATTCAGGCGGGATCGATGGGGCAGGGCGGAGATGTTTTCGTGCTTGATATGGGCGAGCCCGTTCGCATTCTAGATTTAGCGAAAAAGATGATTCACCTTTCGGGCCTGTCGATTAAAGATCAGGAAACACCTCATGGCGATATAGCGATAGAGTTTGCCGGATTGCGGCCCGGTGAGAAGCTGTATGAAGAATTGTTGATAGGCGCCGATGCTGAAGCAACTGAGCATCCTATGATCATGCGTGCAAACGAGGAGTTTCTCGAGTGGGAAGAGTTGGAGCGAATAATTGACGCGATTTTGGTCAGTGTCGAAAACTATGACTACTCGGCGGTTCGCAAGCTCTTGCGTGACACCGTTCAAGGCTATGTCCCCGAGAAGGAAATTGTAGATCTTCTCTACATGCAAAGGCAGTTGTCTTAACTGATATTTGCCCGCTACTGCGGGTTTTGGTGCCTCTTGCCAGCTAATTTGACGCATTCTAATTAGATTGAATCCCCTGCGATGGTAGAATGTGTCGCCCCATGACATCTTAGCTAGGTAGATTTCTTTGTGAGTTCTTCGAAAAATTCAGATTCTCCCCCTTCCGGTGGTTTTTTCGCTCGGCTCAAGACTGGGCTGGCGGGCGGCGATGCCGCTGACCTGGCGTCGGCCGAAGGCTTCATCGACGATGCAGAACTTGCGCCCTGGCAGCACGTAGAGCTCACCGACGAGCAAAAAGCGCGCCTGTTTGAGCGTTTAACTCGGGGCTTGCAGCAGACTGGCGCGACGATCGGGCAGGGGCTAGGCAATTTGCTCCTCGGTCACAAGGCTATCGATGCAGACTTGCTGGAAGAAATCGAAACTCAGTTGCTTGTGGCTGATATCGGTATCGATGCGACTCAGCAGATTATCAATAAGATTACGGATTCGGTGAATCGCAAGCAGCTCGCGGACTCTGATGCGCTATATGAAGCCTTGAAAACGGAACTCACGGCATTGCTGGCGCCCGCTCAGGCCGAGCTTGTTATCGAGTCGGAACACAAGCCCTATGTCATTCTTATGGTTGGGGTTAACGGCGTTGGTAAAACCACGACCATCGGCAAGCTGGCGAAGCAACTGCAGGTGCTGGGTAAGTCGGTCATGTTGGCGGCGGGTGATACTTTTCGGGCGGCGGCTGTTGAGCAGTTGCAGGTTTGGGGCGATCGCAATGATGTCCCTGTCGTTGCCCAGCATACCGGCGCAGATTCAGCTTCGGTCATATTTGATGCCCTGCAGGCGGCTAAAGCGCGGGAGGTTGATGTGCTGATTGCCGATACCGCCGGTCGATTGCACAACAAAGACAACCTGATGGAAGAGTTGAAGAAAGTTGTGCGGGTTATGAAAAAAATCGATCCGGAGGCTCCTCACGAGGTAATGCTGGTGCTGGACGCTGGCACCGGGCAGAACGCTCTTTCCCAGGCTAAGCACTTTCAGGAAGCGGTGGGAGTGAGTGGCATAGCCCTAACCAAACTGGACGGTACAGCTAAGGGCGGCATTATTTTCGCAATCAGCCAGCAGCTCGGTATTCCCATTCGTTTTATCGGGATCGGCGAGGGTATCGGTGACTTGAGGCCATTCAGGGCGGATGAATTTGTTGAGGCTTTGTTTGCTAGGCGGGAAGGCGATTAGTTGTAGGAGCCAGCCCTGCTGGCGAAAAGCGCCTCTTAGCTAGGCCGGTATGGTTCGCCAGAGGGGCTGGCTCCTACAGGAAGGCTGCGGCATCACAAACCCTCCTCAGCTAGGCTACAATGCTCCCACGATAATAACTGGGCCGAGCATG
>JBFJVR010000062.1:0-9921 GCA_041624095.1 Oleiphilaceae bacterium | reverse complement strand
CCTCGCCACAGCAGCCCTGTTAGCTCCGCTACTCAAACCCAAAGCCTACGGACTGCCATGGCCCGATAAACTCCCTGACAAGCTGGAAGGTTTGGTCGACGCGTACTCGCCGCGCCTCGGCTTTGCCGCCAACTGGTACCAGCAACACCGTTGAAGCACTAAGTGGGTTCAAGCAATGCGTTCGAATAATAAATCCCAAACGCCATGACCCAGCTTGCGCCCCCGGTTCTCGAATTTGGTAACCGGCCGATAATCCGGCTTGGTCGCGAAATTCCCGGGACCCGCAGTGTTTCTATACCCGTCTTCGCCTTCCATCACCGCTAGCATGTGTTCGGCATAGGGCTGCCAGTCAGTTGCCATATGAAAGCAGCCGCCAGCTTTGAGTTTTGCATGAATACGCTGAACAAACTCCGCTTGAACAAGCCTGCGTTTATGGTGGCGTTTCTTGTGCCAAGGGTCGGGAAAGTACAGCTGAACACGTGCCAAACTTGCATCCGGGATGTAGTCTTTGATGACCTCATTGGCGTCACAACAAAACACTTTGAGGTTTGTGAGTCGGGCCTCACCTGCTTTTGCCAACAAAGCCCCTACTCCAGGACGATGAACTTCGACACCTAGGAAATTCATTTGCGGCTGATTTTGCGCCATTTCGAATAGCGACGCGCCCATACCAAAACCTATTTCAAGCACTAAGGGCTGCTCTTTTTCGAACAAGCTACTCAAAGAATCTTTTGATAAGCCCGCCATTCCCGGCTGGAGCCCCATCGACGGCCAATAATCATCCCAGCCTTTTTGTTGCCCCACGGTCATCCTGCCGCTACGCACAACAAAACTACGAATTGGCCGCTTTTTAAGATCGTCGTTTTCACTCATACCGCATACCTGAAAGATTTCGCCGTGAATAGCCTTACGCCGCGCATAATAGGAGCGCCACCTTCAAATATCAAGGTAAGCAATTGCACAACAGCCACACAATCGACACGTAACTTACACTCTGGCGAGAGACGCATCACAGATCGTTCAACATTTAACCATTCGTTACACAAATGATCATTTTTTGATCACATTACAAAAATTTTAGGCGTATACTTATCGTACAGGACACGAAGAAGCGATCGTGTTTCTGTCTTCCTTGAAGAAACCCCTATTTAAAGGAGCCATTATGGCTCCTCTTTTTTCCCCCGAATAAATTCACTCGCCCGTCACCTGAAACAACTTAGGCCTCACGACCTTTTTATATTCGGTTGGGGTTAATCCTACTTTCGCTTTAAACACTCTCGAGAAGTATGCCGTATCGCGGTAGCCTACCTGCTCGGCAACATCCTGAACGCTTAAATCGGTGGCCTTTAGCAAGTCTCTTCCGTTTTCTATGCGCAAGTCTTGCAAGTACTGATTAGGCGTCATCCCTAAGGCCAGCCGAAAGCGGCGCGTAAAGGTGCGTATTGGCATGTCCGCCCGCTCAGCCATTTGCGGAATATCAATATCATTGCAGCAGGCCTGTTTTAACCACTCCTGCACTTCGACAATGGCTTCATCGGCATGCGCGGCGTGCCCAATAGCAAACATAGGTAGATCGTAACTGCTGCCCACCTCATGCGCGAAATGCTGCTCGGCTAGCTGGCGTTTCTTCACGCCAAATGCCTGACCAATGAGATGAAAAACCAGATCGGACAGCGCATTGATGCTACCAGCGCAGTAAATACCTTGCCCGTAGGTTATAAAATGCTGCTGCTTTAGATCTACGTTCGGGTAACGCTTTTCGAAGTCTTCGAAAAAATACCAATGCGTCGTTGCCGGAAGCGCATTCAACAATCCTGCCTCTGCCAGAAAATAAACGCCGGCCCCGGTCGCAATGAACTTGGTACCTTCAGCATAGCGCTTCGCCAGCATTTCAGGTAAATGCGGGTATTTTTTGATGATCTTTGCCGGATTTCTCCAATTGGGGGGAATAAATATCCAGTCCAATGGCCCGAGATCATCCAATTTTTTTTCAATAAACAAGGGTATCTCGCCTGCAACCTGTGGCTGTTCGTCTACCACTTTGGCCAGAGTCAGTTCCAGAGGACGAGATTCACGGTCTAGCTTCGCCATGGCATTGACGGATTTAAGTATTTCATAAGGTCGGGTGACGCCTGAGAATAACACTCGGTCATAAACGAGAAAGGCTGCTCTAATCATTGGTCTTTCCTGTGAACTTCGCACTACGCCAAGCTTGCGCCGCTACCTGATCATAGAGCACGCAAACATAATGGCTACATTTTACTAATAGATGTAATTGGGCCAACTATCTTAGTCAAGTTTGTGCGCCGCGAAAAGCACGTTTTCGGGAAAAACTATTCCAAACCACCCCGGTCAAGACCCCGATACGCAAGCGCCTCTTGTAAGTGAGTTGCCTGCAGGGTTTCCTCGCCCTCCAGATCCGCCAAGGTTCTTGCAACCCGAATCACCCGATGCACCCCCCGGGCAGATAGCGACAGCTTATCCATCGCCAGCTCCAGCATCGTGCTAAGCTCTGGTGCCAAAGCGCAGTGTTGCTCCAGATCGCTCCCACTCAAGCTGCTATTAGCGCAAGATTGCCTGGTTCTTTGCCGCTTTCGAGCAGCCTTAACACGGGAATAAACGTCGGCTGAGCTTTCGCCGGAACGTTTAGCCAGCACGACATTACCGGGCTGAAAGCCAACTTCAACGTGCAGGTCAAACCTGTCGATCAGGGGCCCCGATAACTTTTTCCGGTAACGTGCAACACTCTGACTGGTGCAGCTACACGCTATGTTGGGATGCCCCAGATATCCACAGGGGCAGGGGTTAATCGCCGCCAACAATTGAAAACACGCCGGAAACACCAAACGGCTTTTGGCCCGCGATATGTTCACCGAGCCGCTTTCAATCGGCTCTCTGAGGACTTCCAGACTGCGCCGGTCGAACTCCGGCAACTCATCTAAAAACAGTACGCCACGGTGAGCCAAGGATACTTCTCCCGGGGCGGGGGTAGAGCCGCCCCCCACCAAAGCTGCCGAAGACGCACTATGATGAGGACTTCGAAATGGCCGTTCGAATCGTTGCACACTGGGCCGGGGCTGACCGATCAATGAGTAAATGCTTGCTACTTCCAACGCTTCCATCCGGCTCAAAGGCGGCATAATTCCTGGCAGTCTGGCTGCGAGCATGCTTTTCCCTGTCCCCGGGGGGCCGAAAAATAGCAGATTATGCCCTCCGGCAGCTGCAATCTCCAATGCCCGCTTTGCCAGATATTGCCCATTTACCTCTGATAAATCTTTTGTCGGCGCGCCATGTTGTCCCTCCTCATGTAGCCTCTCCTGTGCAGGGATACAATGTTCAAGGCCTAAAATATGCTGGCAAACCTGCACCAAGTGGCTTGCACCAAAAACATGCTTGCTACCGGAAAACGCGGCTTCTTCAGCATTGTCATTCGGTACAAAAATGGCTTTTCCCTTCTCACTTGCAGCAACTGCGCTCGGTAACACACCGTTGACCGGCCTGATTGCACCATTAAGCGCCAACTCCCCAAAAAACTCGTAGCTAGCACAATGCGCCGCATCAATCTGGCCCGTCGCTGCCAGAATGCCAACGGCAATTGCCAGATCGTAACGCCCACCTTGTTTAGGCAGGTCGGCTGGGGCTAAGTTAATCGTGACCCGACGGGTCGGAAATTCAAAACCGGAATTCAGCAGCGCACTGCGCACCCGCTCCCGACTTTCTTTAACTGCAGTTTCGGGCAGGCCAACAATCGCCAGAGAGGGTAAACCGTTAGATAAATGGGTCTCTACTGTGACCTGGGGAGCTTCAACGCCCAGCTGAGCGCGCGTGTAGATAAGTGATAATGACATAGAGCTTCCTTGCCTGTTATTCATCGCGCTACAGAAACCGTTTCTGTAGCAGGGGCTTAGTTTATGCTGTGCCGTCCTGGCACAACTTGTATGTTGGTAAGCTAAAAGCGCAGGGGTATTAGCTTGCGGAAAGCCTTGCCTCTAGCTTTGCGACCTCGCCTTCCAGTTGCTCAAGTTTTTCGCGCGTTCTTTCCAACACCAGCTGTTGGGCGTCAAACTCTTCGCGACTCACCAAGTCAAGTCGCGAAACGATACCTCCTACAAGTATCTTCAAATTCGCCGCCATATCGTCCTGCACCGACTTGCTAGCATCGGGGAGAATCTGACTGACCTGCTCATGAATGGTGTTCAATAAGTCTTGCGGGCTCAGCATATACACACTCCTATATACCTTAGGTATCGAAACAGACATCTGGACAAACAGCAATTAAGCGCTTGCCCGAAATCTTGACTGGCCATTCTATCACGTGATGTGAACAGACTTCACGACCCGGTAAAAAAACGCCCGACCTAGTCAATTTATACCCCACCTTAGGTGCACCATTATGGTGCCATCAAATTTAGCCCGCACCAAATAAACCCGCCAATCTCGAAGTCTGGCATCACTGCTCATATCAAGCCGTTGTTTTTATTAGTCTTTTACTATGTGGCACAGGCCCTGCAAAGACTAGCGCAGCACAACTTAAAAACGGCACGCCTCGGAGCTTCCGGGCGTTCCCAGAAAAGATTCATTTTCAGGCGGCATATTAAGGAGACATCCATGAAACTCGTCACTGCCATTATCAAGCCCTTTAAGCTCGACGACGTGCGAGAAGCACTTTCAGAAATAGGCGTACAGGGTATCACCGTAACAGAAGTCAAAGGCTTTGGTCGTCAAAAAGGCCATACCGAGCTATATCGTGGCGCGGAATATGTCGTGGACTTCCTTCCTAAAGTAAAAATCGAAGTAGCCATTGGTTCTGACCTTTTGGATCAGGTAATCGAAGCCGTATCAAAAGCGGCTAACACAGGAAAAATCGGCGACGGTAAGATCTTTGTTTCAGCCTTGGAACAAGCGATTCGAATTCGTACCGGCGAAACAGGCACTGACGCCGTTTAACCCTTTCTTTTATTCACTTTCATAAAGCCTAGTACGGAGGGCTCCAATGGATAACTTATCGAACAATATTTTTGAATTGCAGTACGCAATGGACACCTTTTACTTCTTGGTGTGTGGTGCACTGGTGATGTGGATGGCCGCGGGTTTCGCGATGCTGGAAGCAGGCTTGGTACGCGCCAAGAACACGACCGAAATTCTGACCAAAAACGTCGCCCTGTTTGCGATTGCCTGTACGATGTACCTGGTTTGCGGTTACGAAATCATGTATGGAGGCGGATTCTTCTTATCGGCTACCGACAGCGTCGCGTCCATGGACGAAGCTGCTATTGCAGCCGTCTTGGCATCGTCGAAAGAAGCGGGCTTTGCTGAAATGGGTGAATACTCTGGCGCTGCAGACTTTTTCTTTCAGGTAGTATTCGTGGCAACAGCCATGTCTATCGTATCGGGTGCAGTTGCAGAGCGAATGAAGCTTTGGGCTTTCTTGGCTTTCGCAGTCGTCATGACTGGTTTCATCTATCCGATGGAAGGCGCATGGACATGGAACGGCGACTCGGTTTTCGGCTTGTATGAATTAAACTACAGCGACTACGCTGGTTCTGGCATCGTCCACATGGCGGGTGCAGCAGCTGCGCTGGCTGGTGTTCTGTTGCTGGGTGCACGTAAAGGTAAGTTCGGCCCTAACGGCGAAGTCAACGCCATCCCGGGTGCGAATCTTCCGTTAGCAACGCTAGGTACCTTCATCCTGTGGATGGGCTGGTTCGGCTTTAACGGTGGTTCAACACTCAAACTTGGTGGTATCGGTGTTGCAAACGAAGTAGCTAGTGTGTTCCTGAATACCAACGCCGCTGCCGCAGGTGGTTTGATTGCTGCGCTGGTTGTCGCACGCATCCTGTTCGGTAAAGCCGACCTGACCATGGCTCTTAACGGCGCATTGGCTGGCCTGGTAGCGATTACCGCAGAACCTGCTGATCCATCCCCATTGCTAGCCACTATCATTGGTGCTATCGGTGGTATTGTGGTTGTGTTCTCTATCGTAACCTTGGACAAACTGAAAATTGACGATCCTGTTGGCGCCATCTCGGTACATGGTGTTGTTGGTTTGTGGGGTATCTTCGCAGTACTTCTATCAGACAGCGACGCAACCTTTATGGGCCAATTGGTAGGTGCATTGACGATCTTTGTCTGGGTATTTGTTACTAGCTTGATTGTTTGGGCGATCATCAAAGCAGTTGTCGGACTCAGAGTGTCTGAGGAAGAAGAATACGAAGGTGTTGATATTTCAGAGTGCGGTATGGAAGCCTACCCTGAGTTCACCAAAGATTAAGACGACTTAATCGCAAGTCCGAAAGGCGGCCAATATGGCCGCCTTTTTTATGCACAAAAACTTACCAAATTCTATTTGCCCAGCGTCCTAAGCTGAACTAATTTATGGCTAAAGTTAATTTGATCAAGTGGTACTACAGATGTCGTCCATTGCCGACAGAGCCCAAAAGTATGTTGAAGTAACTGAAGAGTTAACAGGTGAAGGAATACTGGTTCAACAAGACGAGCGACGGCGCTTTGCCAGACGCCCCGCGCGCTGGAATACCGTCGTCACCACTCGCAAAAAAGAGGTTTTGCATTGCAAGACACGTGATGTATCCGAGCGAGGCACCTCTATTTGTTCTCCCTATGATTTCAACATGCATGCCACGATACGAGTCGATATCGAGGTCTACTACAAAGGCATGAAGAAATCGTTGAGCGCGTTAGGCGAAGTTCGCCACTCTGCAGTGGCTGCAGATGGTTTTATAATCGGTATTTATTTCAAGGACGCGACCGAAACAACCATCCGTTTTCTCAGAAGCTATGCTAACAGCCGCATCTAGGCATGCGACTGTAGCAATAAGTTAGGGCAGAAAACCAACCCCTTGGCTAAGCTGCCCGCAGGTTTTATCTCTTTAGTGCACGTTTCATAAATTCGGGCTGCGCGAGCGCCGCTTGGTGAATCTCTGCGTTGTAATACTCTGTGCTAAAGGTTTTTGCCAAGGCAGCATCCTTGCGAAATCCATCAAGCGCGGCGCCCTTGCGCGCCATGGTCGCACTCCACCAGCCAGTTGGATACACCGGCTGCGGAAACGGCAAGGTACTTGGCGACTCGAAGCCAACCGCGATCATATCCTCTTGCACCTGTTTAATGATGGTAGAAGTATGCAGTAAGGGCGATTCCGATTGTTGAACAATCACCCCGCCTTGAGCCAGGGCCTTGAAACAATCGCGATAAAAATCTACTGCGAACAATCCTTCTGCTGGCCCGACCGGGTCAGTGGAGTCAATGATGATCACGTCGACACTGCCCGCCTCTATATTCTTCATGTAGGCAATGCCGTCATCAAACAACAGCGTTGCACGCGCATCATCATTGGATTCACACAGCTCCGGAAAATAACGCTCAGACAAGCGTGTTACCCGCTCATCGATATCGACCTGTACGGCCGACTCCACAGACTTGTGCTTCAGCACCTCTTTTAATGTTCCGCAGTCACCGCCACCGATAATAACTACTCTCTTGGGCTCCGGGTGACTAAAAAGCGCCGGATGCGACATCATTTCGTGGTACAAAAAATTATCTCGCGTCGTTAACATGACACAGCCATCGATAACCATGAGATTACCAAATGTCTCGGTCTCAAATATCTCAAGAAATTGATACGCGCTTTGCTCCTCATGAAGCTTCTGCTTTACCTTCAGAGAGAAGCCTGTCCCCTCATTTTGAAACACTTCGGTGAACCACTGCTGCGCGTCTAGCGTCATAATTGTCTCCAATAGCTGATAAATATTGCTTGGCGCGATTTTAATCCCGCATTCACCTGCATGCAGCTTTTATTTGAAAAAATTTATCTCCGAACACCGAGACTACTGGTCGAGCGGGCCGAATCTGAGTTAGCATTCGACTTTCGATTTCGGAACAGCATCCACATGAAAAACAGCGCCCAATCTCGTCCTCTGCCTTACAACATTGAGCGTTGGAGCGATGGCTATGTCAATGTATCCGATTCTGGCGAGCTACAAATTTGCCCACACAGAGCAAATGGCCCTGCTATTTCGCTGAACGCATTGGTCGGAAAAATAAAAGCGAGCGGACTGCGAACGCCCACACTGGTGCGCTTCAAATCGATCCTTCACGACCGCGTCAATACTCTGGTTAACACCTTCAACAGCACCGCACGGGAACTCGCTTACCGAGGTCGGTATCAGGTCGTATATCCGATCAAGGTAAACCAGCAACGCAGGGTGGTCGAAGAAATTGTTCAAGCCCAGCCTGCACGTAAAAATGGACAAGTGGGGCTAGAAGCTGGCAGCAAACCCGAATTGCTCGCGGTGCTCGCCATGAACCTCGAACCGGGCTCGGTCATCGTCTGTAATGGCTACAAAGATCAGGAGTACATCCGCATGGCCCTCATGGGCCAAAGTCTGGGCTACCGAGTCTATATCGTCGTTGAAAAGCTCAGCGAATTACAGCTGATCATCGAACAAGCGAAACAATTGGGCATCGCACCTTTGCTGGGGATACGCGCTCGACTTTCCACCATAGGCAAAGGTAATTGGCAGAATACCGGTGGCGAAAAATCTAAGTTTGGTTTATCGGCCGCCCAGATCATCTCAGCTTTGGATTACCTTGCGCGCGAAGGCTATAGTGAGGCCCTGCGTTTGCTGCACTTCCACCTAGGGTCCCAAATTGCGAATATCCGCGACATTCATAAGGGTTTGCAGGAATGCGCGCGAATATATAGCCAACTCCATGCTATGGGCGCTCCGATTGATACCGTAGACATTGGCGGTGGGCTAGGCGTCGACTACGACGGCACAGGGTCGCGAAATGTGTGCTCGATCAATTACGAGTTGTCCGACTATGCCTTGAATGTACTGCAAAGCTTCAAAGACGAATGCGACCTGCACGACCTGCCTCATCCAGACGTCATTAGTGAATCAGGCAGAGCACTTACCGCGCACCATGCTATTCTGATTACCGACGTCGTCGCTAGCGAAATACCCGATACACACAGTGCAGAGAACCCCGGAGAGTCAGCCGCAGGCCCACTGCAACACTTATGGCGTGATTATCAGGCCCTGCAAGATGGACGCACCAAACGCTCGCTTATCGAAATCTATCACGATGCTGCACACGCGATAGAAGATGCACAAACCATGTTTACTCAGGGCACCCTGACACTTGCAGAAAAGGCGACTGCAGAGCGGCTTTTTACCGCAAATTGCCGTTTATTGGTGGACTTGCTGCAACCTGAGCATCGCGATCACCGCGAAATCATCGACCAGTTAAATGAGAAACTGGCCGAAAAACTGTTTGTAAACTTCTCCTTGTTTCAGTCGCTACCCGATATTTGGGGTATTGATCAGATATTCCCCGTGCTACCGATAGAAAATCTCGATAAGGCGCTAACGCGCAGAGGCATTATTCAAGACATTACCTGCGATTCGGATGGCCGCATCGACCAATATGTCTCAAGCAACGGGATTGAAAACAGCCTGCAATTACCCGACAAATCAAACGACAAACATGAACTGCTGTGCTTTTTTATGATCGGCGCATATCAGGAAATTCTTGGCGACATGCACAACCTGTTCGGTGACACCGACTCGGTCGATGTGAGTATGGATGACGATGGCGAAATAAAACTAGAGCATGCACTGCGCGGCGACACGATCGCCCGAGTATTGCAATATGTGAATCTGGCACCTGATTACCTGATGGAAAACTATCGCGCCCTGCTCGCGAAAAGGCCGTTGAGCGAAGCACAACAGGAGCAACATTTAATCGCTTTTGAAAAAGGCCTGGAAAGCTATACGTATTTATCTAGCCCTGTAGCACGCTAGGTCACCGCGCGATAATTATATCTTCCGACTTTTGCCTTGGCGCATTGAAAACAGCCAGATACCCGCCTAAGCGGGTATGACGTCTCACGTCTCACGTCT
>JBFJVR010000061.1:0-10038 GCA_041624095.1 Oleiphilaceae bacterium | reverse complement strand
TTGACATGGTCGTGGCGAATTTTTTCCTGAATGTTTTCGATAGAGAAAAAATGACTGCCCTGCTTGGCCATCTGGCAAAACTATGTAAAACCAAGGGCAGGTTTGTCATTGGTGATTTTTGCCCAACCCACGGTAACTGGGTTAACCGCGCGGTACAGAACACCTACTGGTTTACCGCAGCATCGGCTTTTTTCGCCATCGCAGGTAATGCCATACATGAGATCTACAACTATGAACCTCTGCTCGAAAAACACGGTTTCAAGATCAAAGAACAAGTGGATTTCGCGCTAATGGGTCGCACATTCTATCGAGCATTGTTGGCCGAAAACTAAGTTCCCGAACGGCTCTTCAAATGCGGTGCAGAGCTATCGTGATCTCCTCAAAACCGAGCTTTTTTAGCAAGGGCTTGAGCTTGGCTTCATCCGGTAGCGCATACGAAAAATACAGCTGATGTGTTGCCACTCTTTTATCAAGCCTTCCTTTACCAGCCGCTCTTTTTTCGGCCAGCAGACTGGTAACCCTCCTAGCTATCGCTTCGCCCGAATCAACCCAGTTCACTCCCGACATGATGACCTGCAACTCTTCTTTCAATAACGGGAAGTGGGTGCAGCCCAATACAACCGTATCAATTGCGGGACCCGAAAAAGCCAGGTTTTGAAAAGGTTCCAGTGCTTCGCGTAGCGTACTTAGACACACCTCTTTGCCCGCCATCTTGCGCTCGGCTTGAACAACAAGGTCATTATTGCCAACACGCACGACTCTGCAATCTTTAGCAAAGTCATTTATCAGGGTATCGATGTAGGGGCGCTTAACCGTTGCAGGTGTTGCAAGCAGGCCAATGGAACGGGTTTTGCTCAAAGCAGCCGCAGGCTTTATGGCCGGTACAACACCAACAAAGGGGACGTCAAAACGCGACCTTAGCTGGGGTAACACCAGGGTGCTGACCGTATTGCAAGCTAACACTACCAACTCGGGCTGGTGCAGAGTCAACATTTGCTCCACGATCTCAAGCAAACGCTTAGTGAGGGCCTCTTCAGTCAACAAACCATATGGAAACAGCGCGTCATCAGCGAAATAAATCAGCCGCAGCGCCAGCTCTGTTTGCAGCAAAGACTGGCAAACACTCAGCCCTCCCATCCCGGAGTCCAAAACCAAAATCGGGAGCGGGTCACTTTTTTGGTTTACGCACACACACCCGCTCCCCTTTTCAGCTGGCTGCAATCAATATAGTGCAATGATTAATGACTTATGCAAAACGGTGTCTAGCCGCTGCCAATAACGCCAGAATACAAATAAGCAAGGGAATTAAAAAGATATTGATGAGCTTCAGTTTTGTTCCCAAAGCTTCAATATCCTGGTCCAACTGATGCTGAACATCACGCAACTGCTTACGTATCTTCAGTTTCTGGGCCTGAAAATTCATCAATTCCGCTTCTTGCTCTGGCGTAAACAAACCGGCATCACTGCCATCGCGAAGTTTTTCAAGCTCGATCAGCCGTTCCTCTGTTGAACGCAACTCTTCTTCAAGCACCTCTTGCTGAGCCAAAAACCGCTCTTCCGCTTCACGCCTTAAGGCCTCCACTTTTTCGAATGGCCGGTTAAAACGCCCCTGACTACGGATTTCTATCAAGTCGGGGTGGCCAGACATGTGCTCAAGAGCATTCATCAGGAAGCTGCCATTGTCGGCCCATGGACTAACGATTTGTTGGCCAAAGAAGTTTTGCACCTGCACCCATAAGCGATCCGATAAAAAGTCCGTGTCCGTCGCCACCAGAACGTGAAGTTTATCCGTCTCGGTGATCGCGGGCATCAGGCGCTGGGTCTTCACTGCCTCAGCTTCAGTGTCGGTAGCGCTTTGCTCCTCGTTAGCACTATTAGCCGAATCCGGGTCAGCCACTTCTACCTCTACTCCATCAGGAAACGCAGTTTTAGCCTTGCCTGTCACTCGCGCGGCCAAAATATAGCGCTCACCTGTCGGGGCAAACTCACTAAGCAAAGCCTGAGGGTCATGTAAGTCCAATAATAGCTCGGTCTTTCTCGGTTGAGATTCTGGGCTTGTCATAACCAAAGGCGTCACCACAGATTCAGCCTCATCTAAGGTGTCGAGTATTCCCGCCGAAGACCAATTCAGGCTTTCGAGACCAAACAGTATGATGTCATCGCCGTCGATGGTTTCGGGTGTCATGCCAAGTAATCCGATATGGCGGACGGGGTTCCGTGATGGGCCAACACCTACAACCATGGAGTTCTCATAGTCCGTCACAAAATGCTCTTCACGCAACTTGATACCCCAGCTTGGAAGCAGCGCTGCCAGGTCGGAACGCTGCACCGAGGGTACACCTGACTGCCCGGCAAACGCTTCAGAGTGTGCATCCAGAAAAACAATCGTGCGTCCACCACTCAACACATATTGATCGATTGCGAATAACAAAGCATCCGACAGGTGCTGTGGTGCAATCAATAACAATACGTCAACACCACTAATTTCAGTCGCATCATCGTCAATCCAGCTAAGCTCGAACCCTTCCTCGATAAACTGCAATATCGACCAGGCTGGCCGTTGTTGACGAGTCATGTAGTCAAAGCCGCCATTGATTTCGATGCCACTAATTACACCCACTTTCAAGGTGCTCGTTTTCGACAACGATGAAATCAGGCGTGTAAGCTCGTATTCGAGAAACGCTTCTTTATCAGGTTGCATGAAAGGAATAACTTCTTCGGCACCCGCTTCGTTGCGCGCGACCAAACCGAAATAAATTTCATCGCTTCTTGCGCCCGCAGGTACGCCTTGTAAACCCGCCATGGCCGCCTCGTCCTCGGCTTCCGAAAAGGGTACGGGGTCTATTTTCTGCAGGATTACCTTGCCATTCGCGAGCGTTTCATATTCCTCGAGCAGCTCCTCTACGCGCTGCGCATAGGTTCTCAGCGCGGGTAACTGCTTGCTCGCCTTATCGGAAAAATACAGACTAAGCGTCACTGGCTGTTCGAGCTTTGTCAGAATCCTCTTAGTCCCTTCTGACAAGGTATACAGGCCGTTTTCAGACAAGTCTACCCGCCAGCCTGTCAGCCATTTTGAGCTCGCCATGATCGCCACAAACATCAGGGCGAACACCACTACCAAAAGCTTAGGGGAATGCTTAATACCCATCTTATTCTTCTCCTAGTCTGCTTTTTTCAGGTCAATAATTAGTGTTGTCGCGTACAACCAGGCGGCAATCAGAACCACGAAGTACACCAGATCCCGCAGATCAATTACGCCACGCGATATCGCATTGAAATGGGTCAGAAAACTGAGGTTGGCCAAACCATCAACCAGCCACAAAGGCGCCCAGGCAGAAAACACATCCTGAACGATGGGAAAGCCACTCACAACGAGCAGGAAACACACAACCAATGTAAGGATAAACGCAATAATCTGGTTTTTCGTTAAGGCCGATAAACACGAGCCAATAGCCAAGAAGCCTCCCGACATTAACCACGCTCCGAGGTACCCGGCAAGAATAACGCCATTGTCTGGCGAACCCAGGTAGTTAACCGTTAACCACAAGGGAAAGGTAAGAAACAACGCCAGGCCGACAAACAGCCACGCGGCGAGGAATTTACCCAATACAAACTGCCAGGTCGACAAGGGCAAAGTCATAATCAACTCAATCGTACCGCTGCGCCTTTCTTCAGACCACAAACGCATTGCAACCGCGGGGATTAACACCAGATACAGCCAGGGAATAAAATTAAAGAACGACGTTAAGTCTGCCTGACCACGATCAAAAAACTGACCAAGATAGAACGAAAAGATACCCGAAAGCATCAGAAAAATTACGATAAAGATATACGCCACTGGCGTAGCAAAATAGCTCGCCAACTCGCGATTCATGATCACACTAACAGGGCTCATACTCTACCCGCCTCCGCATTTCTGTTTTGTGAAGCTGACCCGAGGGTGACTTTTCGGAACACATCGTCAAGCCTCCCGGCCTCTACATGAAGTTCTTCAACCTGATGCCCCTTGCTGTGCAGCAACTGGTTCACCTGTGGCAAGATTCCCCTTCCGTCTTTAGGTATAACGGTAATCAAATGTTCTTCACCTAGCTCAACCCGTTCAACGCATTCCAGGGCCGACAACTGCTGAAGCACGGTTTCATCAAATACGCTAAGTCGCAACACCACCGCGTTATGAAAATCCGATTGCGCTGCGAGTTCATCAGGCGTGCCATCGAAGACAATACGTCCACCGGCCAAAATCATTGCCCGCGAACATACGGCACTGACTTCTTCCAAAATATGAGTAGAGACAATAACAATCTTGTCTTCTGCCAGATTGCGAATCAGTTCGCGGACATGATGTTTCTGGTTAGGGTCCAGACCATCTGTTGGCTCATCTAGAATCAACACCTTCGGGTCGTGCAGTAAGGCCTGAGCCAGACCCAAACGCCGCCTGAAGCCCTTCGACAGATTTTCGATGCGCTTATCCAGCACACTCGACAGTTCCACCTTAGCGACAACCGACGCAATGCGTTGCTTAAGTTCATCGCCACTAAACCCACGCGCCTTGCCGATGAAGTTCAGCGAGGCAGCAACCGACATATCACCATAAGAAGGCGCGCCTTCTGGTAAATAACCGATATCTTTCTGTATCTCTGCGGCCTGCTTCGACACGTCTTTCCCGAGTATGGAAATCTCGCCCGAAGTCGGATTCAGGAAACCGGTGAGCATTTTCATCGTGGTGGACTTTCCGGCGCCGTTTGGCCCCAGAAACCCCAGTACCTCTCCGGGTTTAACGGTGAAACTGATACCATCGACCGCACAGAATTCGTTAAAGTACTTGGATAAATTAGAGACGTTTATCATGACTCACTCTGTCGTTGTTATTGATTAAAGAACCCGTGGCAAGACTCCGCGGCACAAAGTCAGGTAGGGAAAAGACTATGCACCAGAAAGCTTGGTAAAGCCTATGATTTATTTGGTTTTTTGAGCTGTTGCCACCATTCTGGAACTGCAATATAGAGGCGTAAACTAGTGATTTCAAGGCTTATCATCGCAACCTTTCTACATAGTCACATTGCCTTAAGCTAAAAGCGGCCCTCTGGCCAAGGGCTACGACAAGGAATAAAGCGAAAATCCTTCCTCCTCTTTGGCCGAGGCGTCCCAGTTGTGCGCTTTACTCTCTGGCTACCGAGCCAGTACACTATGCTCACTTTTGGTATGAACGTGGTCCACTATGAACCGTTTTTTCAGACTATCTTCTTTATTACTAACTTTACTTAGAAAAATCCTGTTTATCTGGGTGCGCTCGGAAATCAAAGGCGCAGACAAAGAAGAACTGAAGCTCGACCCCGACAAACCTGTCTGTTATGTCTTGCAATACAGCTCGCTTTCAGCGCGCTTGGTGCTCGAGAATGCCTGTATACGATCGGAACTGCCCTCATCCCAAGCCAAACTTCATGTCGGTCAAGACACCCTGCGCCGATCATTTTTCTTTTTGTATGAACGACAAGGGCATTGGTATCGCAAACGACAAAGCCCCACGGTTACAGGGCGTTTAAAGCAGATCGCGCACGATATTTCAGAGGACGACTCTCTGGATGTCCAGCTTGTGCCGGTATCACTTTTTTGGGGCCGCGCCCCCATGAAAGAAAAATCATGGCTGCAGTTACTATTAACCGATAACTGGTCTGTAGCCAGCCCACTAAGACAGCTGCTTATTATCCTGCTGCATGGCAGGCGCACCTATGTGCAATTCGGCCAAGCCCTGTCGCTTAGCCAAATACTTGAAGACTCCGACCGCGATGCCAAGCGGGGAGCACGTAAAGTGGCACGTATCATGCGCGTTCATTTTCGCCGCGTACGACAAACCGTACTTGGCCCTAACCTGTCTCACCGCTACAACCTGGTCAGCTCACTAGTGAACAGCAGCGAGATTCGCGCAGCAATCGAGGAACATGCCAACGAAGAAAACGTTGATATCCAGAAAGCTCGGCAACTCGCCTTTAAGTACGCCGATGAAATAGCCTCCAATCTGCAAATATCTACCATTCACTTTTTGGAGCGCTTGCTAAATAAGCTGTGGAACAAAATTTATAACGGCATCAATGCCAACAACGTAGAGATTGTTCGCGAAGTCACCAAGGATCACGCGGTGATTTATGTCCCCTGTCACCGCAGCCACATCGATTATCTGCTGTTGTCGTCGATGTTATTTGCTGAAGGGATTATGGTGCCGCACATTGCGGCGGGCATTAACCTGAACCTGCCCATTGTCGGCCCCATTTTGCGGCGCGGCGGTGCATTTTTTATGCGTCGCAGCTTCAAAGGAAACAAACTGTATGCCGCTGTCTTTTCTGAGTATATTCACACCATCTTTAAGCGTGGCTATTCCGTGGAGTACTTTGTCGAAGGTGGACGCAGCCGGACAGGAAGGACCCTCCACCCTCGCGCTGGCATGGTCGCGATGACAGTTAGCAGTTACCTCCGCGACCAACAAAAACCGATTGCTTTTGTGCCTGTCTACTTCGGCTACGAGAAAGTACTAGAGGGCGGAACCTATCTTGGCGAGCTGCGGGGCAAGAAAAAACAGAAAGAGTCTGTTTTTGGCCTATTCAAGTCACTGAAAAACCTTCGCAAGTCCTTTGGTAAGGTCAGCGTTAATTTTGGCGAGCCAATCTACTTGGGCCAATACCTGGATGCGCATCAGCCTGGCTGGAAAGACAATACCGGCGGCGTCGATCACAAACCCGAATGGCTGCCTACTTTAGTTGACGAACTGTCAAATGAGATCGTGACACGCATTAACTCCTCAGCAGCACTTAACCCCATCAACCTGATGGCCATCGTATTACTCTCGACTCAGCGCTACGCCATGGATGCCAGAGTATTAGCCAACCTGATGACCCAGTTTGCGGCCTTGCTAAAAGAAATGCCTTACAGCCCGTATATGACCTTCCTTGAAGGCGACGGCTTCGACTGGCTGGAATACGCAGAAAAAATGGGCTTTGTTGACCGCCAAAAGAACGATCTGGGAGACATCATCTGTCTTCGCGACCGCAATGCAATCATGCTTACCTACAATCGCAACAACATATTGCACTTTTACGCGGTACCCTCACTCATTGCGAGTCTTTTACAAAACAATACCAGTATGGAGAAAAAACGCCTGCACGGTATTTTCAGGGCTATTTACCCCTATATTCGCTCTGAGCTGTTCTTACAATGGGAAAGTGACGAAGTAGATGCCGTCTTCGAGGGCTGGCTGAATGTACTTATCGACAAAAAACTCCTGTCACAAAAAGGCAACCGCATTGTTCGCCCTGAGCTGGGCAGCAGTGAGTTTGTACAACTATCGGTACTATCTCGCTTTATCATGCAAACACTGGAGCGTTATTACATCGCCGTTGCGGTGCTGATCAAACAGGGCTCAGGGAAGCTGGACGCCGCCGAGCTTGAAGCGCAAAGCACTCAAATGGCAGAACGAATGTCGATACTGTTTGGCCTCAACGCGCCGGAGTTTTTTGATAAATCACTGTTCCGTAACTTTATTGGCAAGTTGAAACAGAAACAGGTACTGGTTGAGAATGCAGACGGAAAGCTCGAATATGACGAGCAAATTGAACAAATAGCCGACGACGCTGTATTGATTCTAAATGCGGAACTGCGCCAAGCGATTATTCAGGTTACCTCGCTACAATAAGCGCAAAGCAAGTAGCTGTATGTTTGCTAAGAAGCCTTAAGCGAACTTAAGCTGGCCTTTGTATAGATGTCATAGCGACAGCTCTTCCCCTGCAGCTGAAAGCTAGGGGTCTGGCCCTCAATCGCACTGCCTTTGCGTGGCCGCTTGACCACCACTCGACAGCGGGCAGTTTCAAGCGCACGTGCGAGCAGGGCCGCATCATCTTGATCCTGACCCACTAAGTCGTGAAACAAACGCATTTCTTTTTTAACCTGCGAGGATTTTTCACGGTGCGGATACATCGGGTCAAGATAAATCACATCCGGGGCATCCCCTGCATAAGTTGCAAGCCAGTCAATCGCGTCCGCATTGAACAAGCACATTCTTTCGACGATCTCTGCCAGCTCGGACTCACGGGCCTCATCCAAAGCCGAAGACAACAGCTCAGCCACCACCGGCGAACGCTCCAGCAAAGTCATACGACACCCAAGTGAAGCGAGCACAAACGCATCCCGCCCCAGACCCGCCGTACAATCCAGCACATGAGGAATCACACCCGACTTAAGCCCCACTGCCTTCGCTATTAACTGACCTTTGCCACCACCAAACTTCAAACGATGCACATTCTTGCCACCCAAAAAGGAAGCAGATACCGGGCCCGGCGCGCCCTTTCCAGTTTGTACCAGCGACACACATGACTCAGCATACACCATCACATATGGGGTATCGGCCTGTTGCCATGAATCATGTTTACAAAATGGAATGCCGCAACGAAGGGAAAAACGCTCTGCGACTTCGCGCTGTGCAGAATCGGCAAATATACTAAGGAGAGAAGCAAGATCTTGCATTAAAAGGAATAAGCACCTAAACGAATAAGTCGACGCCCACCAGCTCACCTTCATTAGCGCCTATAGCAGACTGAGCCGTCTGCTCATAACTCGACAGGGCCTGTCGGGTTCGTAAAGGAACCGATTCCAAATCCCCAACCCGCTGAACGCGCTCTGCCTGAACCTGACGCCCACGTTCGGCAATACCGTCGGCGTCGATGTCCGACGAACGGTTTGCAGAAGGCCGTTCTCGTACATCGGCACGGCTTTCCTGCTCAGGTTTGATCGACCTGTTTTCTTGCAGCGAGCGCGCAAAGTTTGCGCTGACAATTGAATTGGAAACGTCCATAGATAGCCCATGAGCTAAACCGGTAGCGCTTTATTGTACACCCAAGTCAGGCAGAAAATAAAATCAGCATAATTAATACACCGCCCAAAAGGAGACGGTAAATCACAAAAGGAGCAAAACCGATGCGCTCCAAGAAGCGTAAAAACAAATGAATACAACTGAAGGCGCTCACAAATGCCACGCCCGTCCCTACTGCCACCATCAGCCAGTCGTTGTCTGTTCCTGTTTCTAGCAATTCTTTAGTCTTTAGCAAACCTGCCGCAGCAATTAAGGGGATAGATAGCAGAAAAGAGAAGCGTGCAGCGGCATCGCGGGTATAACCTAACAACAGTGCCGCAGTCATGGTTATCCCTGAACGGGAGGTACCGGGAATCAAGGCCAGAGCCTGACTCAAGCCGACGATCAGCGCTGCTTTTATACTCAGGGAGGCCAAAGGAAGTTGTCGGCTGCCCTTTACGTCAGCCAACCACAGCAACAAGCCAAACATAATGGTGGTGCTGGCGATAACAGCGGTGGAACGCAAATGAGTCGATATAAAGTCATTAAATACCAAACCGCAGAGGCCCGCCGGAAGCGTTGCAAGAATGATCAACCACGCGAGGCGCGCGTGCGCATCGAGCTTTCGCGTAACAACACTTGTTGCCCAAGCTCGACTCAGGTCAAACACTTCCCGTCGAAAATACCCGACAATCGCCAGCAAGGTACCCACATGCACCGCGACATCGAACGCCAGCCCCTGATCTTCCCAACCAAGTAACTGTGAGGGCAAAATCAAATGCGCCGAGCTGGAAATGGGTAAAAATTCGGTCAAGCCCTGAACCAGAGCCAAAGCGATCGCTTCGAACCACCCCATACGAAAACTCCCTATCCTTTTTATGACATTGATATGGTGTAAACAAAGACCTCACACCCGTATAGATCAAACAGGCTTGGAGACCAACAAAAAATGGCCGATCATTGAAATGTCGGCCATTTTAATTACTGAGCTGTGTTATTCCCGCCCCGGTAGTTTTTTCCAGGCTACCTCATCGCGAATGTAAACCGGCTGAGCTTGTTCTGGCTCAAGCGCCTCGCCCCGGAGATATTGCTCCAACGCCAGCTCACAGATAAAGCGAGCCTCGACCTCAATGCCGTCGTCTTGCAGCCTCACTTGCTGCAGCACACTTTCAGGAAAACGCGATGCATAATTCACGCCGCTG
>JBFJVR010000060.1:0-10086 GCA_041624095.1 Oleiphilaceae bacterium | reverse complement strand
GGCCACCGTTTGAAGCGTCGTATTGCCCCATCGTACCTTCAACCTCAGGATGACCTTGATGACCGATCAAAATACATTCGCGCCCTTCTCGGCTGTATTTGCTTACTTCCATGTGCACTTTCGTCACCAAGGGGCATGTTGCATCGAACACGTTCAAGCCACGTTTGTGCGCCTCTTGCTGGACCTGCTTAGATACGCCATGCGCACTAAAAATAACCAGAGAGTCGTCGGGCACCTCATGAAGCTCGTCAACAAAAATGGCGCCGCGACGCTTGAGGTCATCTACCACGAAACGGTTATGCACTACTTCGTGACGCACATAAACCGGCGCACCAAACACTTCAAGAGCTCGATTCACAATTTCGATCGCTCTATCCACACCGGCACAAAAACCTCGTGGATTTGCCAGCTTCAACTGCATCAATTTGACCCCTTTAAATACATCTCGTCATACTTCGCGCCACTCACCTCATCGCCTAAGCCAGTTAGACTAAAGCCTCTACATCGATGATCTCGACCTCGAAGCTGAGCGTCTGCCCTGCAAGCGGGTGATTAAAATCTACGGTTACCTGCTCATCATCAAACGCTTTGATCACACCGGGCAACTCAGATTGACTAGCATCAGCAAAGGAAATCACTAGCCCTTCTGACAACTCCATGTCGGCAGCAAAATCGCTTCGTTTAAACTGCTGAACATTATTTGGATTAGGCATTCCAAATGACTTTTCAGGTGGAACCTGCCAGACACCTCGCTGGCCCTTTTCCATCCCTAATAAATAGGACTCGAAACCTTCAGGAAGCTGGCCATCACCCACTTCAAATTGGGCGGGGGCTTGGTCAAAGGTCGAATCCACGACAGCGCCATCGTCCATTTTCAGCGAAAAATGCAAAGTCACTTTAGTATTCGGGTCAATCTTCATCGTCAAAATAAAATCCAGTTAAGCTTAAAACAGGCCGGATAGGCAGGTACCGACCACAATGGTCGGTTAACCCTGTTGCGGCTCGGTTTCTTTTTTTCGAAACAGGTCGATAATCATCATCGCAGCGCCTACTGAAATAGCCGAATCTGCGATATTAAACGCGGGGAAGTGCCAGTCTCGCCAGTAGAAGTGTAAAAAATCAACTACATAGCCGAGCGTGACACGGTCATATAAATTACCCAATGCCCCACCCAGAACAAGCGCAATCGCAATTGCCAGCCAACGGTCGTTTTTTAAGGTCAGCAGCCAACGAATCAAGACGCCACTGACAACCAATGCCAAAATAGCGAAAAACCAACGCTGCCAACCCGACGCGCCAGCTAAAAAGCTGAACGCCGCTCCGGTATTGTGCAACAAAGTCAGATTAAAACTCGGCATAACCGGCACTGACATTGCGTAATCGAGATGGGCACTCGCCATGTATTTGGTCAACAGGTCCAGCAGCAGCACTAGTCCGCTGAGCCATAACCAAGGTGCCATGGACTTTTCCTCAACTTGACTCATGCAAACAGCCTTTTCTCGCCGTCACCGTCTACGTTGTCGACACAACGAGAACACAGGCTAGGATGCGATTCATGCTTACCAACGTCCTCTTGATGGTGCCAGCAACGGTCACACTTTTCATGTGCAGCCGCTGAAACCGACAACAGCAAGCCTTCCATCTCACTTGGAGTTGCCACCGCAGCCCCCCCGGCTGACAGCCCTTGGACTGTAACCTCGGAGCTAATCAGTACGAAGCGCAATTCATCGCCTAACTTATTCAAGGTATCGAGTAACTCACCTTCGCAGAACAGTTCAATTCGTGTACCCAAAGAGCCTTTCACTTTACCTGCACTGCGCTCTTCTTCGATCCGTTTGTTGACTGCCGTTTTGACGTCCATCACGGTTTTCCAAAATGGCCGCCCCAGCGAGTCATCGCCTAACTCGGTCAAACCCTCGTACCAGGTTTCGAGGAACACGCTTTGCGAGCGCTCTCCCGTTACAGGCTGCGGCATCGACGCCCAGATTTCGTCTGCTGTAAAGCTCAGCACTGGAGCAATCCAGCGCGCCATTGCTTCAAGAATATGGTACATGGCAGTCTGGCACGAACGCCGGGCAACACTGTCTGCCTGCGTGGTGTACTGACGATCCTTAATGATATCGAGATAAAAACCACCCAATTCACCACCACAGAACTGCACGACTTTCTGGAAAACACTTAGAAAGTCATAGCGCTCGTAGGCCTGCTGCAGCTCATTTTGCAACTGCAGTGCGCGATCAACGACCCAAGCATCCAGCGCCAGCATATCTTCGGCAGCAAGCATATGCTTGGTCGGTTCAAAGCCATTAATGTTGGACAAGAGGAAGCGTGCAGTATTGCGGATACGACGATAAGAGTCAGCCGTGCGCTTAAGAATTTCGTCCGAAACAGTCATCTCGCCACTGTAATCGGTTGCCGACACCCAAAGGCGCAATATATCCGCACCCAACTTGTTCATCACCTCTTGCGGAGCAACGACATTACCAATGGATTTGGACATTTTTCGCCCTTCTCCATCCACGGTAAAACCATGCGTTAGCACCTGCTTGTAGGGTGCTTGGTTGTTGATGGCAATACCGGTTTTCAGGGAAGATTGAAACCAGCCCCGGTGCTGATCAGACCCTTCTAAATACAAATCTGCCGGATAAGTGCCAAGCTCTTCACGCTGTCGCAATACCGCCGCGTGCGTCACACCAGAGTCAAACCACACGTCAAGGGTATCGCTAACCTTGTCATAATCACCTGCCTCGTCACCCAAAAGCTCACTTGCATCAAGCTCAAACCAGGCATCCATCCCTTTTTCTTCGACACGTTTGGCAACCTGTTCAATCAACTCACCAGTGTTCGGGTGAAGCTCCTGCGTTACCTTGTGGACAAATAACGCGATGGGGACACCCCAGGTGCGTTGTCGCGAAATACACCAGTCGGGGCTTTGCTGCAGCATCGACTCAATACGGTTTTGGCCCCATTCGGGCACCCATTGCACCCCTTTAACAGCTTCCAGAGCCTTATCTTTAAGGCCATTCTGATTCATGCTGACAAACCATTGCGGCGTTGCCCTGAAAATCAGCGGAGTCTTGGTACGCCAGCAATGCGGGTAGCTATGCGTGAATACCTTCTTGCACACCAGCTTGCCCTGTTGCTCAAGCTGACCCAGTATCTTGGCATCCACTTTATAGACGTGCTCACCAGCAAACAGTGGAACGTTATCTCGGTATACGCCGTTATCGTCGACATAATTCAGGGTTTCCAGACCATAATGCTTGGCGACATTAAAGTCGTCTACGCCATGGTCCGGGGCTGTATGTACCGCCCCCGTACCCGCATCAGTGGTGACGTGATCACCCAAAATAACCGGCACGCGCTTATCCCGATAAAATGGATGCACCAGCTGCTGCCCTTCGAGTCCCGCGCCCAAGCAAGTTCCCAGCACTTTGAAAGACTCGAACCCATAGCGTGCCATATTATCGTCGACCAAGGCCTCCGCCATAATCAGCCATTCATTGCCGTTTCCGGTATCACATTCTACCAGCGCGTAACTGAGCTCGGCATTTAGAGAGACCGCCTGATTCGCGGGCAAAGTCCAGGGGGTGGTGGTCCAAATAACGATTGAGGGCACATGGCTGGTGTCTGACTGGCCAAATTTGGACAACACCGCGCCAGCGTCGTCGACATCGAAACTGACATCAACGGCCGTAGACTGCTTATCCTGATACTCAACTTCTGCTTCAGCTAAAGCAGAACCACCCACCACGCTCCAATAGACAGGCTTGAATCCTTTTTGCAGGTGGCCGTTATCGATTATTTTACCCAAGGAGCGAATGATGTCGGCTTCGAACTTGAAGTCCATCGTCAAGTAGGGCTTATCCCAATCACCGAATACACCCAGACGAATAAAGTCCGCCTTCTGACCGGCCACTTGCTTGGCCGCATATTCGCGGCAGGCTTGCCTGAACTTGGCAAAGTCGACCTTTACTCCAGCCTTGCCGATCTTCTTCTCGACGTTATGCTCGATCGGTAAACCATGGCAATCCCAACCTGGAATGTAAGGCGAATCGTAGCCACTAAGGCCTTTTGATTTGACGATGATATCTTTGAGAATCTTATTTACCGCGTGCCCGATATGAATACTGCCATTGGCATAAGGCGGGCCGTCGTGAAGAATAAATTTTTCGGCGCCCGCACGAGCCTCGCGAATCTTGCCGTACAGATCCATGTCCTGCCATTTCTTCAACATTCCCGGCTCTCGCTGGGCTAAGTTCCCTTTCATCGGGAAGTCCGTTGCGGGCAAATTCAAGGTGTGCTTATAGTCACTCATATCATCTTCACTTAAATGAACTTATTAGATTAATTACTCAGCCAATATTTCGCGCGCGGCCAAGATATCCTGCTTTATCTGCTGTACCAGTAATTCCAGGGAGTCGAATCGTTGCTCTTCACGTATTTTCTGGCAAAACTCAACTTCTACCCGTTCTCCATACAAGGCCGCGTCGAAGTCCAGCACGTGCACTTCGAGTGAAGGGCGAAAATGTCCAACCGACGGTTTTACGCCAATATTTGCCACCGCCGCATATGATTCGCAACGTGACCCAGCCTGACCCTCTCGAATCAATTTAACCGCATACACCCCAGCCAGCGGAGACCTGACGCGCTGCAATGCAATATTTGCGGTAGGAAAACCCAGCTTTCGACCTAAGGCTTCACCATGCATTACCTTACCGGCTATACGGTAGGGCCGCCCCAGCAAGGCATTCGCCAGCTTAAAATCCCCCGCCGCTAATACCTCCCGAATCCGGGTACTGCTTACCCTTTGACCACCACCCTGTTCATCAACCTGGGTAGGTGTTCGGTCAAGCCCAAAACCCAAAGCTTTGCCCATATTCTTAAGCAAGGCAAAATCACCCTGACGGTCACCGCCAAAACGAAAATCATCGCCTATCACCAGGTGCCTCAGATTCAAATGCCTTGCCAGCACCTGCTTTACAAAGTCTTCGGCACTGAGCTGACTCAGCGCCTGATCAAACTTGAGGCAAAACACGTAATCAAGTCTAAGTTCCGCTAAGACCTGATACTTATCTCTAAAACGATACAGTCTCGCGGGCGCTTCGTGCGCATTAAAAAACTCAAGTGGCTGAGGCTCAAATACAATGGCTACAGAGGGCAAAGACAGTGCTTCGGCTTTTGCAACAACCTGCTCGATTATGGCTTGATGGCCCAAATGCACGCCATCAAAATTGCCGATTGTTGCTACACACCCGGCTTGACCAATCCCCGGGTTATGGAGCCCTCTAAGTAAACGCATCTCCGCCACTTTTCACATTCAAAAAATAGCTGCCGATTATACTGGCTCCACATAGCATGATTCAATGCGGGGAAGGTCTTTGGGCTTTATTTAACGCCCTTAAACGCAAAAAACCCCTCATGAATGATCATGAAGGGCTGAAAAGTTTAGCTATGCGGAATTTTTCGCTATTCCCACCAGCCAACAAGGTTCATATAGACTATGGTCGCAGGGGCGATCAGAAATGTCAGTATACCGATCGTTTCGTCAGTCGACTCCTCGTTGTTTTCGTTAACACGGAAGCCGTTCTTCTTTCCCGAAGTATAATAAGTGCGGCCGTCTTTGTAGGCGAAATACTTATCGGCACTCTCAATATCGTAACTACCTTCATTCTGATAGGCAGGCACGAACTCTTCGGCATATCCAGTTGCACCACACAAAGCCAATACCAAACTTAATAGCGAGACACGGGCCGTTTTCATCGCGTTATCTATCATAGAACTCTCCCGAACGGATGTAGGCAGTAGCAGCCACAACACTCACCGTTCATTTTTTAAGCAAATCTACTCTGCCATTAAAAAACTTTCTGCCTTGAAAATAAAGGGATTTAACATTGAATTACGCTTAAACACTCTCAGAACGGGCCTTGGTTAACATTTCTGCGACAAACACCAACCAATGTTTTACGCTTAAACCTTCTCTGGAGGATAAATGCACCTGACAGCCAATATTTGCCGATAACACCTCATCAGCCCCCGCTTGCTCTAATGCAGTCAGTTTGCGCGCTTTTAAGGTCTGTGAAAGCCCGGCTTGCAGCAAGGAATAAGTTCCGGCAGAACCACAACACAAATGCGCGTCTGCAACAGGCTTCAGCTCGCAACCAAGCGCCGACAAAATACGCTCCACCTTTCCACCCAGTTTAAGACCATGCTGTAATGAGCAAGGTGCATGGAAAGCCACTTTGGGCTGCTGCCCCTGTTCAAACTCAGGCCTAAGGGTCGACCAATCTTCGTCACTCAGTAGCTCAACAGGATCTTTCACCAAGGCGACGATCCGGCGCGCTTTGTCGAGATAAGCCGGTTCTGCAGCCAGTATGCTTTCATAGCCCTTAACAAACACGCCACAGCCGCTAGCATTGACCACGATAGCGTCTATATCCCCCGACGACACAAGCGGCCACCAGAGATCAATATTCCGCCTGATCGTCTCACGCGCACGTGCAGTCTCATCGAGATGAAAGCTCATCGCACCACAACACTGAACCTTACTCTGAGTCACACAAGCAATGCCAAAATGAGCCAAGACAAGCCTAGTAGCCTGATTCACTTCAGGAGAAAACGCATCTTGCACACAGCCTTCTAACAACAACACTTTGCGGGCAGAAAAAGCGCTAGCGCCACCGATCAACTCCGACCCTAGACTGAGCGGTTGGGGCGCCGGAGGTACATGGCCTTTAAGCGCCGAGGGTAATAATGGCCTAAAGATTCGCCCCACTTTCAACAGGACTGCAAACACCCGCCTATTCCCCAAGGCGAGCGCCAAAAACTTTCTACTCAGCCGTGCCAATACTGGCCTTTGCAAGCGAGAATTTAACTCCTCCCTGCCGATATCCAGCAAGCGATGATAATCAACTCCTGAAGGACAGGTAGTTTCGCATGATCGACAACTCAGGCAACGATCAAGGTGCACTCTGGTTTTCTCACTGACGACTTCACCCTCAAGCATTTGCTTGATCAGGTAGATTCGACCGCGCGGGCCATCCAGCTCATTCCCTAACGCTTGGTAGGTCGGGCAAGTCGCGTTACAAAAGCCACAGTGCACACAGCTTCTGAGAATACGCTCGGCCTCTTCACCTTCTGGTGTACCCTGAAACAGGGGTATCAAATTAGTCTGCATGGCTGGTAGTCGACTTACCCTTCATATTTTGGAAATCCAATGGTCTGCATTGCATACTTGCGCCGGGTCATAGGCGGACTTTAAACGCCGATGCAGGTCCTGAGTAACATCAGGCAATGGCGGATAAAAGCGACCATCGCCATGGCAGGCATAGAGACTCCCTCTGTGCTGGTCTGCCAAGCGTATCAACTCCCGCTCCGCCAAACCCTTTACCCAATATTGCGCCCCTGCCCAGTCGAGCATGGAATGCCCGTGCAACTCCGGCACATCGGTCCACAAAGGCACACTCAGCCTCCACAGCTCATCTGTTTCGAAAAAAGGGCCTTTTAGATGCTGCAGCCGGTGCCAAAACTCCTCGCCATCGGCGTCTGCCGCCAATTTGTGTACCACCGAAAATTCGTCAAGGCTTTTAGTATAGCCTCCAATGCGAACTCGCCCGTATTCACCGTCATGCGCCAGCCCGCTCACAGGACTCATCTGCACATACCATTGCTGGGCTTGCTGTAAAAATTCCGACGGCGGCTGCGGCACTTTAAAATAACGTACCGACTCCGGCTTCGGCAGAACTTTCAGCGACACATCGGTGATCAAGCCCAAACTACCAAAACTGCCCGCCAGTAGTCGCGAAACATCAAACCCTGCGACATTTTTCATTACCTGGCCACCAAAGTTTAAGTGCTCACCCTTACCGTTAATCAGTGACGCTCCTAATACATAATCGCGCACGCCTCCCGCCCAGGGACGAGAGGGTCCCGCCATCGCAGTGGCAAGCATTCCACCTACGGTACCGGAACCCTTGAGCTGCGGCGGCTCAAATGCCAGGCGCTGGTGATGTTCAGCGAGCACCAACTCCAGCTCACTTAACAAAGTACCCGACTTGACCCTCACCACCAATTCTGTCGGATCATAACTTATGACCCCGGCATGTTCGAGGGTGGACAGCAACTGCCCACCATCAGGCCCCGGCTGCGCCAAGCCGAAGTGAGAAAGCTTGCTTCCAGAACCGACGATAGACACGTTTTTCTTCAATCGGTAGGCTGCCTCTACCGACTCCATCAATGAGCTTAAAGACCTTTCAGGCATGAGACATCTCTTTAAAAACGCTCTATATCAGGGTGAGGCAACTGCCCGTCATGGACATGCATTGCACCAAATTCAGCACAACGGGCGAGAGTCGGAATATTTTTATTCGGGTTAAGGATGCGACGTTCATCAAAAGCCAGCTTGGTGGCATGAAACTGCTCAATCTCGGTAGACGAAAACTGCACGCACATCTGGTTTATTTTCTCTAAACCAACGCCATGCTCCCCCGTTATCGTGCCGCCAAGTTCGACGCAAAGCGCTAAAATTCGTCCACCCATTGCTTCCGCCCTTTCAAGCTCGTCCTTCCGGTTGGCATCAAACAGAATCAAAGGATGGAGATTACCGTCACCGGCATGAAAGACATTCGCAACCGGCAAGTCAAATTGCCGAGAAAGCCGGGCAATGCCGTCGAGCACATCGGGCAGTTTACAGCGTGGAATCGTGCCATCCATACAATAATAGTCCGGTGAAATACGCCCCACCGCTGGGAATGCGCTTTTTCTCCCCGCCCAGAATGTCTGCCGCTCTGCATCGTCTTTGGCGATGCGCACTTCGGTCGCACCAGCCTTATCAAACAATCCGGCCAACACCGAAGTTTCGTGCTCAACGTCGGCGGGTAAACCATCCACCTCGCACAACAGAATTGCCGCAGCGTCGCGGGGGTAACCGGCATGAGCAAAGTCTTCTGCAGCTCGAATAGCCAGCTGATCCATCATTTCTAACCCGGCAGGTATAATGCCCGCGCCAATGACTGAGGCTACCGCTTTTGCCGCGGCGCCCACTTCTGCAAAGCTAACCAACATGGTTCTGGCAGCCGGAGGGCTCGGCGACAAGCGAACAGTCACCTCGGTAACCAGCGCCAGCATACCCTCTGAACCATGCAAAACAGCCAGCAAATCAAGGCCGGGAGCATCGAGACACTCCCCACCAATACTAATAACTCGACCATCGGCCAATACACACTCCAACCCTTGAACATTGTTAACCGTTAGTCCGTACTTCAGGCAATGTACACCACCTGCATTCTCAGCAACATTGCCTCCTATACTACAGGCGATTTGCGAAGATGGGTCTGGCGCATAATACAAGCCCATTTCACGAACCGCTTCGGAAATCGCCAAATTTCGAACCCCAGGCTGCACTTTCGCAATAAGCTTTTGCTTGTCGATATGTAGAATTTTTGCCATACGACTCAGCGTTAGCATCACGCCACCCTCGACCGCCAACGCTCCGCCCGATAAGCCGGTGCCAGCGCCGCGAGGCACCAATGGAATGTGGTGCTGCGCGCAAATATTTACGATCGTCACCACCTGCTCACGATTCTCTGGCAACAACACCAGCAGAGGTAAGGCCCGATACACCGAAAGCCCATCGCATTCAAATGGCTTCAGTTCTTCAGGCGAAGACACGATTACAGACTCAGGCAAAGCATTGCGAAACAGAGGCAAGGCCCGCTCTCGCGTCCAAACCGAGCGAGAAGCCTCTGGCGTTTGGTTTACAACTGTCATTCGCCTTCCTCATTTGTCCTGCTGGTTTCAGCGTCACTTTGCCGGTGCCGCAACATCTCTTTTAATTTAAGCCCTGTCAGCACGAGCGAGCCAAAGTAAACCACCACACCAACAACAATCAGTTCGCTTACCGCCCAAATTCGCGCCCAAACATCAAGTTCAAACCAGTACGAGACTGGTTCATTCAGATAAACAAGTGCGAGTAACATCAGCCCATTCGCCAAGGCGACTCGAAGCAGGAAGCCGGACCAGGCGGCATGCATCTGATAAACGCCGTCGTTCCGCAGGCCGCGCCACAACCAATACGCATTCAGCCAT
>JBFJVR010000059.1:0-10137 GCA_041624095.1 Oleiphilaceae bacterium | reverse complement strand
TGCGCGACTGCAACGAGAAGCTCTACGCCACGGCCTTCCCTCAATGCTGCCCTCCCGTTCTCGTTTCCAGAGATACCCGTCGGCTAAAGGGCTTTTACGAACAGCATCGCGACATTATATTAAAACCTTTGGATGGGATGGGCGGAAAGTCCATCTTTCACGTCAAGAACAACGACCCTAATTTGGGCGTCATTCTGGAGACGCTAACCCAAAATGGTAGCCAGCAAATAATGGCCCAGCGCTATTTGCCCGAGATCGCCCAAGGGGACAAGCGCATACTGATAGTAGACGGAAAGCCTGTTGAGTTTGCACTCGCTCGCATTCCGGGGAAAGGCGAGCATCGAGGAAATCTGGCAGCGGGTGGCAGAGGCGAAGCCCGCCCCTTAAGTGAACGTGACAAATGGATAGTTGAGCAAATCAGACCAGATTTACTAGCTCGCGGACTAATGTTTGTTGGTATTGACGTGATCGGCGATTATTTAACTGAGATTAACGTTACCAGCCCCACCTGCGTTCAGGAATTGGATAAATCATGTCATTTGGATATCGCAGGTGATTTAATGCGGGCAATTGAAGCTAAACTAGCGAATACGAACGCTAAAAAGCCCAAATGAGGCGCGACTAAAAAGGGTAAAACATCGGTGTCATTGATTGCAGAACCAAACGTGGGCGCGGGCGACAGACTAAGCTTTACTGTTTTCGTCGCTATCGCACTGCACGCCATGCTTGTGTTAACGGACTTTATTAAGGAAGACCCTAAACCCGTTCCCTACACCATGGAAATTACCCTTGCCAAATTTGATGAACCCGACGCACCTGAAAAAGCCGATTTTCTAGCGCAAAGCAATCAACAGGGAAGCGGTACACTCGAAGAAAAGTCCCGTATTACCTCTCCGACAAAATCGGTGCAGGAAGTAATGCAAGTGCAAGAGTCTGCCTCACCAGCGCATGCCGAAGCCGAAGAGAAAGTCGCACACAAGGCCGAAATAGTTAGCGTGCGGTCGAACACCCGACGCCCCTCCTTGTTTGAGCGCGCGACGGAAAAAAACAACGATCTCCAACCCCGGCCGAAAAAGTCGATTCTCGAGCGCAGCCTAGAAATTGCCGAGCTGGAAGCCAGTCTCGATAACCAGATTCAGAATTACGCGCGCCGCCCGAGAGTTACGCGACTCACCGCCGCATCAACCATGAAAGCTGTCGATGCACGCTATGTAGAGGCCGTGGTAGCTAAAATAGAACGCACAGGTAAGTTGCACTTTCCGCAGGAAGGCAGCAAAAAACTCTATGGCAAGCCAAGGGTGTCCATCGCAATCTACTCTGACGGCTCGATCAGGGACATAGAAGTACTGCAAAGTTCGGGCAATCTGGTGTTAGACTCTAAAACCATCGACATCGTGCGTCGTGCCGCTCCATTCCCGGTGTTTCCGAAAGAAGTTCGCAAGGAGCGCGACGTTTTGGAGCTTATTCGCACCTTCTCTTACAACAAAAAAGGCGTCTCAAGTTATTGAGCAGGAACCCACATTTATTTTCGTCTTGCCAAAATGCACAGTGACTTCGATACTACCCGTTATGCCTAATCAAAATTCAAGTTTAAAAAACCAGTTTCTCATCGCCATGCCGCAAATGGCAGACCCTAACTTTTCCGGCACCCTGACCTATTTATGTGAACATAACGAACATGGGGCTATGGGGATCGTAGTCAACCGCCCAACAGAACTAACACTGCAAGACATTCTGGAACAATTGGAAATTGAATTAAAAGCCAAGGACTGCGAGCTCTATGCAGGCGGGCCGGTTCAAACCGAAAGAGGGTTTGTACTACACAATGATGAACGCAAGTGGCAATCAACGCTCGAGATCACCGATACCCTGAAGCTCAGCACCTCTAAAGACATACTGGCCGCCATTGCTGCGGGCGAAGGGCCACCGAAGCACCTTATTGCGCTCGGGTATGCAGGGTGGGGAGCAGGGCAGCTGGAGCAGGAGCTGGCAGAAAATACCTGGTTGACCTGCTCGGCCAACCACGAAGTATTATTCGACACGCCCAACAAAAATAAATACGCTAAGGCGCTGGCAATACTAGGCATCGATCCAAACCAGCTGAGCGCTCAGGTTGGCCACGCCTGATGAGCACAGAATACGAGACCTACCTGGCTTTTGACTTTGGCGTAAAGCGTTTCGGAGTCGCGGTGGGTAACGCGCTACTGAGAAGCGGACGCGAGCTCCCTCCTGTAAAAGCCAAAGACGGTATTCCCGATTGGCCGGAGATAGAGAAGTACGTTAGCGAATGGCGGCCGAACGGTTTCGTTGTAGGCTTACCCCTTAATATGGACGGTAGCGAAAGTGAAATGTCGACGCGTGCGCGGAAGTTCGGTAAAAGGCTGAAAGGGCGCTTTAACCTGCCGGTCGAAATGATGGACGAGCGCCTCAGTAGTTATGCAGCCAAACAGGAGTTGATCGAGCGGCAGGGGTACAAAGATTTCGGCACGCACTCAATAGACGGTGCAGCAGCCTGCCTGATACTGGAAAACTGGTTTTCAACAAAGGATACACCCAATGCATGAACGACAAAGTGTCGAGGCGCTTGTTCACTCAATGACCCAGCAGTTAAAGCGCTTCCTTGCGGACAAACAGCGTCATGATATTGAATTTATCGGCATACGAAGCGGTGGTGTATGGGTGGCACAAGCCATACAGGCTGAGCTTGGCAACCAGCAGGCCTTGGGGGAACTCGATATCTCGTTCTACCGCGATGACTTCACACGCATAGGCTTAAACCCTCGTGTCACTCCGTCCTCATTGCCCTTTGCGACTGAAAACAAACACCTTATTCTGTGTGATGATGTGCTGATGTCTGGCCGAACTGTTCGCGCTGCGATGAACGAGCTTTTCGACTACGGCAGGCCTGCAAGTATATCGCTGGCCGTGCTAGTGAACCTTGGTCGACCGGAACTGCCCATACAACCTGATATCGTCGGTGCAAATTTGTCACTGCAGCAAAACGAGCGAATCAAGTTAATGGGCCCATCGCCACTGACACTCGAAATTCAACAAACCGAAGTAAGCCCTCCAGACCAGCAGGCCTAACGAGACGAATATGCAAACACCCATACAGTTGAATGAATCTGGCCAACTGAAACACTTCCTAACCGTTTCAGGGCTCAGTAAATCACTCTTAACCGAGATTCTGGACACCGCCGACTCGTTTATAGAAGTGGGCGAACGGAATATTAAAAAAGTGCCGCTGCTACGCGGCAAAACGGTTGTTAATCTATTCTTTGAGCCAAGCACTCGAACCCGCAGCACCTTTGAGCTGGCTGCTAAGCGTCTTTCGGCCGATGTGCTGAACGTAAATATTAGTACCTCGGCCACCTCAAAAGGCGAGTCGCTTTCAGACATGCTGAGAAATTTAGAGGCAATGGCAAGTGACATGTTCGTAGTACGACATTCGCAAAGCGGGGCAGCACACTTTATTGCTGAATCCGTCACCCCTGGTGTGGCAATTGTGAATGCCGGTGATGGCTGGCATGCCCACCCGACTCAAGCAATGCTCGACATGCTTACTATCAGGCAAAATAAAGGCCGCTTCGAAGGGCTCAAGGTAGCCATCATTGGCGACATTCTGCATTCTCGGGTCGCGCGTTCACAGATAAGGGCGCTTAATACTTTGGGCGCCGAAGAAGTCAGAGTCATTGCTCCCAATACCTTGCTCCCGCTTCACGTTTCCTCATTGGGCGTAAACGTATTTAATGACCTGACAGAAGGCTTAAAAGACATTGATGTTGTCATTATGCTGCGCCTGCAAAGAGAGCGCATGCAAGGCGCGTTACTGCCGAGTGAACAAGAATATTTTCAGCTATACGGGCTCACAAGAGAGAAACTGAAACACGCCAAGCCTGACGCCATCGTTATGCACCCTGGGCCGATAAATCGCGGGGTAGAAATCGAATCCGAAGTAGCCGATGGAAAACAGTCCGTCATTCTGGATCAGGTAACCAATGGTATTGCAATTCGCATGGCCGTTATGTCGATGGCAATGAGTGGCCAAGCTACGGCCGCAAAACACGCTCCCTAACAGGGCGCTCGATACAAGGCGTCGCAGGTAAATTATCTTCATGAAAATTCAAATCAACAACGGCAATATTCTTCAGTTGAACTCCCAAACCCCTTGGCGGGAGATTACCCAGTTAAATATCGACAATGGCCGGATCGCCCAGATTGGCTACCCCGGCGAGAAGACCGAGCCCTTTGCAGCGGATAAAACCATAGATGCTGCCGGCTGCTATATCACGCCCGGCTTAATTGACCTAAGCGTCTCACTGCGAGAACCCGGTCCAAAAGTAAAAGGCAGGGTGGCCAGCGAAACAAAAGCCGCCGCAAAAGGTGGGGTAACAGCGCTTTGCTGCACACCAGATAGCCAACCCGTAAACGATTCACAGGCCGTCACTAAATTACTGCGAGAACTTGCGCAACAGACATCTGCTTGCAGGGTCTATCCATTAGGCGCAATGACAAAAGGCCTACAGGGCGAGCAGCTTTCAGAATATGCTGCGCTCAAAGAAGCCGGGTGTATCGGGCTAAGCAATGGCTACAGCGCAATTAAGGACCTTGAAATAACCAAGCGCTGTTTCGAATATGCGAAAACGCAAGATATGAGCGTGTTTGTTCACCCTATCGAGCCAGCTTTGTACAAAGGATGCATGCACGAAGGCCACATCAGCACCACAATTGGCTTACAAGGTATTCCTAGGCAAGCGGAGTCTATTGCCGTGATGCAGCTCATTATTCTTGCCGAGAGCACAGGAGTGCGCTTGCACTTGTCGCAGCTGTCGTGCGCAGAATCTGTTGCTCACATTAAAGACGCCAAAGCAAAAGGCCTGCGCATCAGCGCCGATGTTGCCATTCATAACCTGCTTTACACCGATGCCCAGATCGAAAACTTCAACGGCATGTTTCATTGCACGCCCCCCCTTAGAGAAGAGTCAGATCGCCTCGCCTTATTAAAAGGGGTCAATGATGGCGTGATTGATGCCATTACTAGCGCACACCAACCTCACGAAGAAGCCGCTAAGCTGATGCCCTTCGGCGAAACCGAACCGGGAATAAGCGGTGTAGAATTTCTGTTCCCCTCGGCAATGCGACTGCATCAATCCGGAGAGCTAAGTATCGAGCGCTTCTTTTCAGCAATGTCCAATGAGCCAGCAAAGGTGCTGGGCTTGAAACCTATAGACCTGGCGCCAGGCAACACCGCGAATATCGCAGTATTCGACCCCGCTGGAGAGTGGAAAGCGGAACAAGATGCGATTGTGTCGATGGGAAAAAACACGCCTTATTTAGGAAAAAAGTTGAAAGGTCGAACGATAGCAACCATATTTGAGGGGCAACTATCCTACCGATAAACCAACGCTAAGGGAGTTTACGTATGTGGTTTCTGGTTTTTATTTTACTCATTGCTATTGCATGGCTGCTATGGACCTTGGTCGAAAACAGTAACGAAAGTCTACAGCAACAGAAAGCCACTCTGGATGAACTGGCCGGCATCCGTGCGGCGCTGACACCACCGTCAATGCCAACAACAAATGCGCCCGTAACGTCGAGCCCTTCGCCACTCCAGGCTCATGCAGAGCCAATCAACATCAACAGCGCAAGCATTGCCTCTCTTGTGTCGCTACCCGGCATTGGCAATGCACTTGCGAAAAGAATCGCAGCGCAACGCCCCTATTCTCATGCGAATGAACTACTTGAGATAAAAGGGATTAATGCAGATCTTCTGGCGAAGCTAAAACCCTTGATCAGTACATAGGAAAAGAGCGTGCTCTTTTCCTATCTTAATTTGCGAGTTTAGTTAACCGCATCCTTTAAGGATTTTCCGGGTTTGAACCCCACGCTTTTACTTGCCGGAATCTGAATGGTCTTGCCGGTCTGCGGATTCTTGCCGGTGCGAGCACTTCGTTCACGCTGCGAAAATGTGCCGAAACCAATCAGCGTCACCGGGTCGTTTTGGCTTAGCGCATTGGTTATTTCATCGGTCATGATATTCAGAATTTCACCTGCTTTTTCTTTGGTAACTCCCGCTTTGGTTGCGATTGCAGCAGCAAGCTCTGGTTTTCTCATAGTCCACCCCATTTATTGTTTTAAGTTAGTTCCAAACCCATACCAAGACAGCATGGCTCTTGCAAAGATAGCCCACTTACGACAAGATTCAACACCTCAATCAAATTTATCCCCCGGTGCGCCGCAAACTTGCACAGATGCCATTCTTTAACAGTATTTTGCAGTGCAATTGCCAGCTTTGTGTTCTCGATCTCACAATCTACATGATGACTCGTGGATAATTCAACGGTTCGGAGTCTAGACATAGCGCGGCCAGCATCAGGCCAGATTCGCGTGCTACTTTGCCAGCATTATAGGAGTTTATAGTGGATTCACATTACCGCCCCAGTAACGTTAAATGGATTGTGCTTTCGTTGCTTATGGTATTTTTTCTCGGTGGCTGTAAAGCAATCAACCAATTCCTCGTTAAGCCGTTTATTAAACCTACCGGCGATACCGTCACGCTGCTAGGTGAAGCCCACGTCGCACCCTACTTGTTGACGACCGATGATCTCGAAGCGGGTTGTGCCGGCGCAGAAGCACTCTCGGCAATGATCATGTCTCTTGGTCGAATTACCGAAGAACCCCACGAGCTTGCCGTGCTGTTGAATCTTGGCGCAGGTGGGTGTGAAGAAGCTCGCGCCTTTGAAAGTGAGCTGGCCTATTTGCGCTATATTCGCTCACAACAGCCCGACATGGCACAAGACGCGCTAATTTCGCAGAAGACACACCACCTGAAAGCCGCCAAGCGCTACTACACGTCGTGGACACAGCTGATAGCTTTCAACTCCGGCAAGGAAATTGGCGGTGAATGCCCAGACCTGGAACAGGAATTTGATCAGCTTGTCTGGCTAGCAGGCATCGCCGGCGGCCTATTGGCGCTGAATAACGATATTCTCTCAGGCGTCGGCATAGGCGTACCGAAAAACATTGCCGCTCAAGCGGAGCGGGCAGCTGGCTGCCTGGATAACCGCCAATGGTTTGGTGCTCCACTGGCCCTTAAAGCAGCAGTCTGGTCCTTGTTGCCTGGCGCACTTCCAGAAGGCGAAAATGCATGGGAAAGGCTCGAACAAGCAGACATTATTGGTGAAAAAGCACGCGTTCGGCTAGCACACGTGTTCCACATTATTGCGGCTTATTCCAAGGGTGATATGGAACGAGTTCGAACGGTCATCAAGCGCCATGCCGACCAAATAGAGAAACACAAATCAAACGAACAGTATCGTCTCTTCGACGCAACTGCGACAGAAGTCATTACCCGAATCTCAGATAAAATGTGGACCGAGGCGGTTGGACACAGAACACCTGTCGGGCAACTGGGTACATTCTGGGATGAAAACGCAGCTGACGATATCGAAACCGTTGAACTGGACGACCTGTTCTAACCCTAAGCGTGCGGCTATAAAAACCGCCGCTATAGGAAGCAAAACGCGCTCAGCCCAGGCACAACGAGTAGGTTTGTGCCACCTATCGAACTATCTAAGCGCACAGTGGTATGATTTAAAGTCATGCAACGCTAGTGCAGACACCCGAAGTGCCGGTATAATCTACCGGCATTTTTTATAATAACTAATAATCAGAAATTTCAACTCACTTACACCAACTTAGGGGAAGGAAATTCGTGGTTTCCAACACAATAAAAAGTCGCTCTACAACGGAGTGGTTATCCTCTCTACCAGCCTGTATTCTGCTTTTTCTGGTCGTCATATTTAGTACCAGCAGTGATATTCACAATCAGATATTGCGGGTAGGGGAACACTTTTGGCCTGGCTATTACAAACTTCGAGTGGACCCGGCTCCACCAAGCTGTAACCCCAACGTTAATGTCGAAGAAAAACTCCAAGAACGTTTATCTGCGACACAAGAGGACGATCTAGGCTTAGGCTTGTTCGACGCTGCAGACGTTGATCCAGAACTGATTCGTACATCGATTGAAAACGCCAAACAGGACTGCATTAACAAAGTCGCCAGCTATGAGGAAACTCAGGAACGAATAACGCCAGCGGTGAAAGCATTCCGATCGGTAGAAACCTTTGTTTCCGAGGCGATCGGGGTCGGGCTTGTCTCACAAAAGTTCATTCTCGTCATCACCATCCTGCTATGCGCGATGACCGCGACCATGACCCGGCATCATATTGCTATGCGGCCGGTCATGTCGCGTTTGGACCACTATGTTTCGGGTACAGCTCAGGTAATCGCCAACAGCATACTATTGATCTCATCTTATTCTTTCCGCGACCTCGCACACTCTGACGGGTCAAAGCTATCGTCCGACGTTGCCATGCTGCACGAAGTCTGGGTATATGGTTTCGCCTTGTTGGTACTGGTAAGTCTGGTTAATCTGTTTAGAGTACCGCAGCACCTTACACCGGGGGGGAATTTCGGCCGCGCAGGTCTATCGGTACCGCTCTACTGTGTAATGGCAATGGTATCTGCCGTGTTCTTTTTCTCGGCAGGCCACACAGCGGGTATTGGCATCTATCTAGACAAACTAATGGATCTGTCCGACATGTTCTTGAACGTTGGACTTTACGTTTGGACAGGTATGATGTTGAAACAAACCCGCTTCGCGGATTTGGTACTTGCCTTATTTAAGCCCTGGAAAATGCCTCCTGAACTGCTGTCTGTATTTGTAGTAATACTCGCCGCGATTCCGACCGCTTATACCGGAGCTTCAGGTATCTTTGTTATCGCTGCCGGTGCTGTTATTTACCACGAACTTAGAGCGGCTGGCGCGAGACGTAATCTCGCTTTAGCAGCAACAGCTATGTCGGGCAGTATGGGGGTGGTGTTACGCCCATGCTTACTTGTTGTCGTTATCGCCTTCATGAACCGTGAAGTAACTACTGATCAGCTATTCGGCTGGGGTATATGGGTGTTTGCCCTTAGCTCCCTCATGTTCTTCCTGGTGGCCATGACCATCAATCGCCAGAATAAATTTCACATTGAATCTCCGATGACAGCAATCCCCGAGATGCTTAAGCACGTCCGTCCGCTGATCCCTTACATTATTTGCGTCGTTGGCGTCGTTTTGTTCTATCGCTACGCCGTCAATGTGAAACTTGATGAGTTTTCGGCGGCTCGCATATTGCCGGTGATGATGCTGGTCATCCTGCTGTTTGAACACATCACGAAAAAGGAATGTGTCAGCACTGATGGCAAGACTACATCTCCTAACAAAGGTATCGAAACCTGCATTCGTCACGCAACGAATCAGACCACTGCCGAAATTGGTGCGCTATTGTTACTGATAGGCTGTACCATCACCTTTGGCGGCATGATTGAGCGAAGCGGCGTTATCGACCTGTTCCCAAGCTCTTTCGATAGCGTCTGGGGCGCAATGGGATTAATCGTCTGCGTACTCGTAGTCATGGGAATGGTAATGGAGGCCTTCGGTGCGGTCATTCTGGTCAGTACAACTATCGCTACCGTTGCTTATCAAAGCGGTATTGATCCTATCCACTTCTGGATGGTTACACTGGTTGCATTCGAGCTGGGTTACCTGAGCCCTCCTGTTGCCTTGAACCACCTGTTAACAAGGCAGGTAGTAGGCGAGGAAGAGGTGCTGAAGGCAGAGATCAAAGATGGCACTTTCTATCAGCGCCACGAAAAGATCCTGATGCCGATGATCACCATGGGAACAGTACTACTAATAGTTGCTTTCGGGCCACTGCTAGTCGCTTACTGACCCGTCACCGCTTAGGTAAAATCCTCACTCGAAACCCGAGTGGGGATTTTTCTTGCCTGCTGCTAATTGAAGGTTCGAGCTATAGAGGGGAGCACATGGACTGGAAAGTATTTGTTACAATTTTTGCATCAGTATTCATCGCCGAGCTGGGAGATAAGACTCAGTTAGCTACCATGCTCTTTGCTGCAGACAAAGACGTTAGCAAATACACGGTTTTTGTTGCCGCTTCTGCAGCACTGATCGTGGCTTCGGCAATCGGAGTATTAGCAGGCAGCCTGCTTGCGGAATACATAAATGAGAAGACACTGCATTATGTAGCGGGCTTCGGATTTATTGCGATAGGCCTATTTACCCTT
>JBFJVR010000058.1:0-10145 GCA_041624095.1 Oleiphilaceae bacterium | reverse complement strand
TGGCAGGTGCATATGAAATGGATCAGCACTTCCAACAAGCACCATTCGAACAAAACATTCCGGTCATGCTGGGCTTACTGGGTATTTGGTACAACAACTATTTTGCGTGTCAAACCCATGCCATTCTACCCTACGACCAGTATCTTCAATACCTGCCATGCCATCTCCAACAATTGGATATGGAAAGCAATGGCAAGAATGTCGATCAAAGTGGTGAAGCACTTACTTACGACAGCGGCCCTATTATATGGGGAGGGCCTGGCAGCAATGGCCAACATGCCTATCACCAGCTTTTACATCAGGGCACAAGAATAATACCCTGCGATTTCATTATTCCTATCCGTTCGCATAACGAAATCGACCGGCATCACGACTATCTATTCAGTAATTGTCTGAGCCAATCTCAAGCACTGATGCAGGGTAAAACTGAGCAGGAAGCATTTGCTGAACTGGTGGCCTCGGGCGCCAGCGAGTCTCAGGCACACTACTTGGCTAAGCATAAAGCTATCGAAGGAAATAAACCCTCCAATACGCTCTTAATGGAAGAGGTGTCGCCACGCTCTCTGGGTGCGCTGATTGCGATGTACGAGCATAAAGTATACGTACAAGGGGTAATCTGGGATCTTGACCCCTTTGATCAGTGGGGTGTTGAGTTGGGTAAAACCATGGGAAGCGCTATTTTTGAAGGTATCAGCTCGCCTAATGCCGATTCACTTAATCTTGATAGCTCTACACAGGCGCTGTTAGCCAGATACATTTCTGTGCGTTCATCGTAACAGGGTTTAGCTCAGTTTGAACTCAACCTGCCATAGCTTCTGTGAGGTTTTTAGCTGCGCCCATAAATCGCGATATGTAAGCTGTGTTTTTGGATCAATACGATCAGGAACCAAGTCAGCCATTGGTAACAATACAAAGGCATTGTAATATAGCTCTGGGCGCGGCAGCTCAATACCATCAAAAGAACCGACCAATTCACCAAACGTGATCACATCGATATCCAGAGTTCTCGGGCCGAACTTTGGCCCACTCCGTTGCCTGCCATGTTGATCTTCTATTAACTTCAACTCTTCGGTGAGCACAGATAAGCTGTAATCTGTCTCGAGCCCCACCACGAGATTCAAAAAGGGTGAGCCATCGAAACCTACCGCTTCGCTTTCATAAACCGGGGATACTTCAAGGCAAGCAAATTTGGCTTCGAGCTTCCTAAGTGCTGAAGCAATGTTTGCCTCTCTATCCAGATTGCTGCCCAGACTAAGGAATACATGCCTCATTGCACGCTACCACCGCGTTTTACCAGCACGCCTACTCGCTGTGCATCTGCTATGGCGCCAGGCTTGCTAATGCGCAAGCTGAGGTTTTCGACAGGAAACTGCTCGAGTATCTGCTCGGCTAGCCGCTCCGCCAAGCATTCGAGCATGCCAAAGTGCTGCGCCAGAACGGTGTCCTTGATCAACTGGCAAACTGCAGCGTAATCAACGGCATTTTCAAGCGTGTCGGTGTTAGCGGGATGGGTGATATCACAAGCCATTTCCAGATCAAACAGCAGCGTTTGTTTGATCTGCTTCTCCCACTCGTAGACGCCGATGGACGCATCGACCCGAAATTCATCTATAAACACCCAGCTATGTGACATTATGCGCCCGCTGACTGATTTGGTTCGAGTGCTTCCAGCTCATCCATAGGCCAGCGCGGCCGCACATCAATACTCATATTACTGCGCTGCCCGGCTAAAAGCCTCTGGCATCCGGCATAAGCGATCATCGCGCCATTATCGGTACAAAACTCGGGGCGTGCGTAAAAGACACTGGCCTCATTCGACGCGGCCATTTTTTCCATCGCTTTACGCAATTGCATGTTAGCACTTACTCCCCCTGCAATAACCAGCCGCTTATGGCCGGTTTGTTTGATCGCTCGCTGGCACTTTATACGCATGGTATCAACAACAGCATCTTCAAATGCTTGTGCAATATGCGCCTTAGTCGCATCGCTAACATCACCTTGCGTTTTGGCATCGTGAATCGTGTTTAGAGTATAGGTCTTTAAGCCACTAAAACTAAAATCCAAACCTGGGCGGTCTGTCATAGGCCGGGGAAAGCGATAGGGAGTGCCACCCAAAGCGTCTCGCGACTGCGCAGCCAAGCCTGCGATACGCGGCCCACCGGGGTAATCGAGACCGAGCATTTTCGCGGCCTTGTCGAAGGCTTCTCCCGCTGCATCGTCCAGGGACTCACCAAGAATCTCATACTTCCCTATTCCCTCGACACTCACTAATTGAGTGTGGCCGCCCGACACTAGCAAGCCCAAGAACGGAAATTCGGGTGGATCAGCTTCAAGCATGGGTGCCAATAAGTGCCCTTCCATGTGATGTACACCAATGACTGGAATAGCAAGCGACATAGCTAATGCCTGTGCGATAGATGCCCCAACCAACAAAGCGCCAATAAGCCCCGGGCCTGCCGTGTAGGCAATAGCATCGACATCCTGTAAGCGGATTCCCGCGTCCACCAGTACTTGCTCAATCAATGGCAAAGTCTTGCGAATATGGTCCCTAGAGGCCAATTCCGGAACAACACCACCGTAATCGACATGCATGTCGATTTGCGAAAATAGTCGATCCGCCAGTAAACCGCGCGTGCTATCAAATAGCGCGATTCCGGTTTCATCACAGGATGTTTCAATACCTAATACAATCATATGGCGTGTAGCTTTAGTCAGATTGCGGAAAATGGAGCGCAAGATTAACAAAAAACATTTGTCTGCGACTACTGTTATAGCAAATTAAGCCGGAAGCCCTGCTTCGCTAAATATGACTGTTCACTCTTAAGGTTGGCCAGTGTCAATGGATGGCGCTTTAACCAGCCTGCTCCCATGTCTAAGAATAGCTGTTGATCTTTTACACCAAGGTGAAACTTGTTTTCTCCACTTCTGCGCGCGGCAGTAAGGACAACTGAAAGGCGGAACAGAACACACAATTTTTTAATTGTGACCTGCTCTTCAAAAGTCATATCTGCAAATACTTCATCACTAAACTTTCTGCGGTGTGTTCGCACCAAGGTCGAAAGATGAAGCTGATACAGTTTAGAGAAACCCGGCAGATCAGAGTGTTTGATCAGGTAGGCACCATGTTTGTGATACTGGGTATGTGACAGGGCCAATCCAACCTCAAAAACCTGGCTAGCCCAACGCAGCAGGTTCTGATTATCGCTTGAGGCGATGTCCCAATCTGCGGCCACCTGGCGATAAGCATGAAGCACGGTTGTTTCGACATGCGTCGCATGCAGAAGATCAACATCGTAGCGCAACTGCAGGGCAGTAATGCTTCTTTCTCGTACATCTTCATGCTGGTTACGGCCAATAATGTCGTACAGCAAGCCCTCGCGCAAAGCGCCATTTGCAAAGGCCATACTCTCTATTTTAAATACTTTAAAGCATGCATATAGAATCGCGAATCCCGCCGGAAATATCGAAGCGCGTTCTTTTTTCACCCCCAATAGATCAAGCTTTGAAACGTCACCCAGCTCAATCATGCGCTCTTTTAACTGTTTAAGGTGGCTAAATTCTATGCTGTCGTGGCTTATATCAAGAAATGACAAAGCCTGAAATACCGCCTTAACCGAGCCGGAGGAACCAACACAGCTTTGCCAACCCAGCTTCCGGTAGGTGCGCTTGATCATCAACAACTCCTGAGACGCCCGCATTACCGCTTTTTTGAACGACTTTGCGGTCAGCTCCCCTTTAGCAAAAAACTGTTCACGATAAGAAACACAGCCCATATGCAAGCTTTCAAGTACCAGAGATTCAAAGCGCTCGCCGATAATAAGCTCGGTGCTGCCACCACCGATATCAATCACCAGCCGCTTACCATGATCATCTGAAAGCGAATGCGACACTCCTAGATAGATCAGCCGTGCTTCTTCACGACCTGAAATAATCTCGATAGGAAAGCCCATCACGGCCTCGGCCTTTCGCAGAAACTGGGTACGGTTTTTGGCAATACGCAGCGCATTGGTACCGACTATCTGAACTGCAGAAGCATCGAGATCACGGATGCGCTGATTAAAACGCTGCAAGCATTCCAGGGCCCTCGCCTGTGCCGCATCATCTAACATGCCTAAGGCATCGATTCCTGCCGCTAATTGAACTTTCTCGCCCAACCTGTCCAGAATACGGACTTCATCATGAACGATTTTCGCAACCACCATATGAAAGCTGTTAGAGCCCATATCAACTGCTGCTATATGGCGAGGTGTTTCCTGCGCGGAAAGATCTTCAGGTTTTGGCGCCAACACGTCCTTGAAATCCTCTGGTAAGACTATATATTACTGGTTACCGGAACATTCTAGGCTATTGGTACGATTTAGGATAGAAGTTGTACCTTTGAAATCTTAACCAGAATTTGGAACATAACCATGAGCGATAACATTATTAACGTCACCGACGCGTCTTTTGAAGAAGAAGTGCTGAACTCAGATATCCCAGTGCTAGTAGATTACTGGGCAGAGTGGTGTGGCCCTTGTAAAATGATTGCACCGGTACTCGAAGAAATCGCTGATGATTACGCTGGCAAGATTAAAATCTGCAAGCTGAATATTGACGAGAACGACCAGACACCGCCTAAGTTTAATATCCGTGGCATCCCAACTTTAATGCTGTTTAAAAACGGCAATGTTGATGCGACCAAAGTTGGTGCCCTGTCTAAATCTCAGTTGACCGCCTTCGTTGATAGCAACCTATAAATTTATACCTCGCTTAATAAGGGCAGAGTGCGCTTCGCGGCAGACTCTGCCTTTTTAATTAGCCATGGAAAAACACCTACCGACTATTGATGGCGGCATCCTTGCAGGCGGGCTTTCAAGAAGAATGGGGGGCCACGACAAAGGCTTAACCCTGTATCGTGAGAAAGCCATGGCTGCATGGGTTAGTGATGCCTTAAGTACCTCGGTTGACAAGGTATGGATCAATTGCAACCGTCACCTTAAAGACTACCGTTTACTATCCCCCTACCTTTGCAGTGATTCTGACGCGCTATTTAACGGCCCTTTAGCTGGCCTGCTGAGCTTACTCAATGCTTCTAGCGCAGACTATTTGATAACCAGCCCCTGTGATACGCCTAAGCTGCAACCAGCTTACGCTCTACGCATGCGTAACTGCCTGCTGAAAGCACTCGATACGAAACCAGCTGATCCGCTGTTAGTAGCCCGTTCTCGAAACCGGCAACACCCTCTGCACCTCTGCCTTTCAAGGCGGCATCGTCAAGGTTTAGCAGAACGTATTGAGCAAGGTGAGCTCCGGGTGATGGCATGGTTAAAGGCGCAGCAGATAACCTGGGTCGACTTTACCGATGAATGCGACCAGTTTGACAATTTCAATGCGCCACACTCTCTCGAAAGTTAGCATCAAAATATGCGCCTTTGTCACAAGGTGTCACAAATAACTTTGGTTTCTAGTTTGAAAAACCAATTCTAACTCTGTATTCTCCCGCACAAATTTCAAACAGTTGTTTTAAAGGCTTCAATTTCATGATCTTAGATGTACATGTAGCATATTTATTTGCTTCTCTAGCGGTTCTTTTCGGTCTTACTTATAGCATCGGGCAATTTCTGGATTTCAAAATCGCACAAGCCAAAAAACAACGTCAAAGTACTACCGACACAGACAATAGCGGGGATATTACGCAGGAAGTATTCAACCCCTGATCGCTACGATCAAGGGTTGATATTGGTCAGTGCTGCAGAATCTGGCTGAGGAATAACTGTAAACGATCGGTTTCAGGACTTTCAAAGAACTCGTGCGGGGTGTTTTGCTCTACAATTTCACCGCCGTCCATAAAAATAACCCTGTCGGCCACCTTCTTGGCAAAGCCCATTTCGTGGGTTACGCAGAGCATGGTCATGCCTTCTTCCGCTAACTCAACCATGACGTCCAAAACCTCTTTGATCATTTCCGGGTCCAGTGCTGAAGTAGGTTCGTCGAAGAGCATGATTTGCGGCGACATACAAAGTGAGCGGGCAATCGCTACTCGCTGCTGCTGTCCACCTGAAAGCTGCCCCGGATACTTATTTGCCTGATCCGGTATTTTCACCCGCTCAAGATACATCATAGCAGTCGCTTCTGCCTCAGCCTTTGGCTTTTTCTGAACCCAGATAGGGCCCAGCGTCAGATTCTCGAGGATCGTCAAATGCGGAAACAGATTAAAGTGCTGAAACACCATTCCAACTTCACGGCGAATGGCTTCAATGTTTTTAACATCTTCAATCATCTCTACACCATTAACGATCAAAGAGCCTTTCTGAAACTCTTCCAGCCGATTGATGCAACGGATCATCGTCGATTTACCAGAGCCTGAGGGCCCACAAATTACGATACGCTCGCCTTTTTTGACGGTCAGGTTGATATTTTTCAGGACATGGAAGCTGCCATACCACTTATTCAGATCTTTAATAACGATAACGTCGTCTGCAGTCGATAAGTTCTGTTTTTGTTGTTCATTAGTCACGGCTTTATCCTCTTATCGTTATGATCGATGGCTGGTATCTAATTTACGTTCAATATTCGCGCTGATCATCGACATACCAAAACAGCATACCCAAAAAACCAGTGCGACAAACAAATACCCTTCAGCAGCGTGCCCTTCTAACCAGTTGGAATTAGTCAAGGCTGTTTGCGTGGTACTGAGTATTTCGAAGATCCCGATAATCAACAAGAACGTTGTGTTCTTAAACAGCATGATGAAGGTCGCAAGGATGTTAGGCATGGACACCTTGATCACCTGAGGCAAAATAATCAGTAAGGTTTTCTGCCAATAGCTTAAGCCCAAAGAGTCTGCCGCCTCGTACTGGCCTTGAGGAATTGCCTGAAATCCGCCCCGGAATACTTCGGCCATGTAACCCGACATAAACAAAATAAGTACGATCCAGACGCGTAGCAACTTATCGACGTTCGTGCCTTCTGGAAAGAACAGCGGCAACATGACCGACCCCATAAAAAACAGAGCCAGAACCGGTACGCCGCGGAAAAACTCGATTAACACCACACATACACTACGCACAAAAGGCATATCTGAGCGGCGTCCCAAGGCCCACAAAAAGCTTAGGGGGAAGGCAATGATGATACTTGCTGCGGCCAAGAAAATGTTCAACGAAAAACCGCCCCAATAATCAGTACTCACATACTCCAAACCAAACAATCTGCCATCCAGAAACGCAGCACCAATGAAGGGGAAAAGTAAAAACAAGGGGAGACCAATTTTATTACGCAGTTCATTGGGAAGCATATAAGGCGCAGCGATGACCAAACCCAGCGTAACGAGACAAACGTTTACGCGCCAGATCTCGCTATCGGTATAACTGCCATAGATAAACTGCTGCATCCATGCAGAAACAAATACCCAACATGCACCCTCCCCGGTACAGGCTTCTTGCGATGCCCCAATCCAGTCAGCCGAAAAGAACAGCCAGTCAAACAGATCCGGAATAACCGTGACAAAAAAAGCCAGTAAAACCAGGCTGACAATCGTGTTAGGAATATTAGGAAAAAGGTTCTCTCTTAACCAACCAATGATACCTACGTTCTGAATGGGAGCGGGTAGAGCTGGCTGTGGTTTGAATTCGCGCATTTCTATCTCCTATTTCCGTTCGACAAGGGCAACACTGTCGTTAAAACGATTCATGATAAACGAAATCGTCATATTGATGACAAAGTAAACAGCCATTGTCATAAATACGATTTCAATCGCCTGCCCGGTCTGATTCAAGGAGGTTCCCACGAACACGGTAAACAAGTCGGGGTAGCCAATTGCGGTTGCCAAAGTCGAGTTTTTTACCAAGCTTTGGTATTCGCTGTTCAGCAAGGGGACAATCACCCGCATGGCCTGCGGCACAATGATAAGTGACATAATTCTGCGTTCACTCAAACCGAGGCTTCTTGCGGCCTCGGTTTGCCCATGGGCCACTGACTGCACCCCCGCTCTCACCGCTTCCGCGATGAAAGCGCCAGTATAGACGGTCAGCGCAACCACCAAGGCCATTAACTCGGGAATAATAGAGGTGCCACCGCTAATGTTAAACCGGCCTAGCAAGGGGTAATCCAGATAGAAGGGCACGCCCATGATAAACAGTGTCAGTAGTGGAAGTGCGAAGAGTATGCCCAAGCTCGTAGACAAAATAGGAAACTGCTGCCCTGTTTCGTCTTGTCGCTTGCGCGCCCACTTGCGTAGTAAAAAGATCACAATAAACGCGAGCACGACAGAGGCATAGACAATATTTGCACCCGACTGTTCTTCCACTGAGGGATAAAATAAACCGCGTACATTAAGAAATATCGACTCACCGATACTGATGCTGTCCTTCGCTCCTGGCAAGGCTGCCAGCACCGCAAAGTACCAAAAGAAAACCTGTAATAACAAGGGAATGTTTCGGAACGTTTCTACATAGACTATCGAAAGACGCTTAATTAGCCAGTTGCGTGAAAAGTATGCGACACCCATGATAAAGCCGACAATAGTAGCTAGTACAATGCCGATGATCGAAACGAGAATGGTATTGAGAAGGCCAACGACAAAGGTTCTACCATACGTCGACGTAGCGTCGTAAGGGATTAATGTCATCAGAATATCGAAGCCGGATGCCGTAAAAAGGAAATCAAAACCACTTTTGATTCCACGGGCTTCCATATTAGCCAGAGCGTTGGATACGATCGAATAGAAAAAGTAAGCTAAACCCAATAACAGTAGCAACTGATAAAACAGCGCACGATTTCTTGGGTTATTGTAAAAAGAACGGGGCTTTGTTCGCGGTGCTTCCTTAGGTATATGTTCTGGCGACATATTCGTACCCTAGCCTGTTAGTTGTTGAGATGAAAGAAAAAGAAGGGGTACGAGACCCCTTCCATAATTTAAATCTTAACGAACTGGTGGCGAGTATAGGATGCCGCCTTTATTCCACTGTGCGTTCAAGCCACGTGAAATTTTCAGTGGTGAACCCTGACCTACATTACGCTCAAACGATTCACCGTAGTTGCCAACCTGCTTGACGATATTGTATGCCCAGTCTGCTGACAGACCCAGTTTCTCACCTGCGTCGCCCTCAGAACCCAACAACCTTTTCTGTCCTGGCTTGCCATTTTTAACCAGGTCGTCGACATTCGCACTGCTCACAGCCAAAAACTCGGCTTCGATCAATGCATTCATCGTCCATTTAACAACGTTGAACCAGTTGTCATCGCCTTGGCGAACAACAGGACCCAAAGGTTCCTTAGAGATAACCTCCGGCAATACAATCGCTGATGAAGGATCTTTCAAACCGATACGAATGGCATAAAGCTGGGATTGGTCTGAGGTTAGTACATCACAACGGCCACTCTCGAAGCCCGAACGCGTCTGATCCGAAGTATCGAAGGTGACAGCTGTATACTTCATGCCATTAGCACGGAAATAGTCTGCCAGATTCAGTTCGGTTGTCGTACCTGCTTGAATACAAGCGGCTGCGCCATCAAGCTCTAGGGCACTCTTAACGCCCAACTTTTTCGACACCATGAAGCCTTGGCCATCGTAATAGTTAACGCCCGCGAAATTCAGACCCAATGAAGTGTCACGCGTATGCGTCCAAGTTGTGTTTCGAGACAGAATGTCGATTTCACCAGACTGTAAGGCAGTAAAACGCTCTTTAGCGGTCAGCGGCTTATACTGTACCTTTGTAGCGTCACCTAGTACGGCTGCTGCAACTGCACGGCATACGTCTACATCCAGACCACTCCATTCGCCTTTCTCGTCTTTCTGAGAAAAACCGGCCAAGCCTGTACTTACACCGCATGATAATGAACCACGCTTTTTCACTGTTTCTAAGGTTGTATCTGCACTAGCGGTTTGTGCTGCAAAAGCGACGCCCAGTGCGGCAAATACACTTATTAGTTTTTTTATTTTCATATCCAGAACCCCTTCTATCTATTAATGTGACTTTTCAATGTCTACGATTCGAGCCTACCATAGCCCTAAACTATTGTAGAGCACTTACACTAATTTTCTATCGTAAATTTCCTTTCACTTCAAGTGCGCTCATCGGCTTGGTGCTTGTTTTGATTTCGATATAGGTCTGTTGGATAAGCTTGGCATCGCTACTGGCGCGATGACGAATTTGGCTGCTAGTATC
>JBFJVR010000057.1:0-10151 GCA_041624095.1 Oleiphilaceae bacterium | reverse complement strand
TGTGGGTACTTGTTTGCCGCCAGAGGCATCGCAGCGGCTCTGGTTTAACGATGCCGACACGCTGGCCGATCAAGGTTCCGCGCCTGAGGGTTGGCAAAATCTGGCGTTGCTGAGTGAACATGCCAGCCCACTCGACCCTTCTACAAGCAGCGAGGTTCAGGCGGCTGACGCCTTCTGCTATTTTTATACTTCAGGCACAACCGGTTTACCGAAAGCTGCGGTGTTAACGCACGGTCGATTTATGAAAGCCTACGCCGGAGTCGGCCTTGCCAGTTTGCAATTGGGGCCGAAAGACCGGGCCTATGTTTGCCTGCCCTTTTATCATGCCACTGCACTAGTGATAGCGTGGGGGAGTGTATTAGCCGGCAACGCGGGCCTGGTAATGGCCCGGCAATTTTCAGCGAGCCGTTTCTGGGATGATGTTAAACGTTCTGGGGCGACTGCGATCTGCTATGTGGGTGAGCTGTGTCGTTATCTGCTTGCCCGGCCCGAAAGCCCCCAAGACCGCGACCACAAGGTCAGGATAATGTTCGGAAATGGCTTAAGGCCGGGTATATGGAAGGCTTTCAAACAGCGTTTCGGTATCAGTACTGTGATGGAGTTTTACGGTTCAAGCGAAGGTAATGTCGGTTTCCTCAACTTATTTAACTTCGACTGCACAGTCGGCTTTACTACCGTGCCTTATGCGATTGTTGAATATGATATTGAAGCAGATGAACCACGGCGCTTCGCTGACGGTTTTATGCGCAAGGTAGCCAAGGGAAAGGACGGACTGTTACTGGGAGAAATTTCCGAAAAATCGCCTTTTGACGGCTATACCGACCCCGAAAAAACCGAGAAAACCATTCTGCGCAACGTGTTCCGTGAAGGCGATGCCTGGTTCAATACTGGCGACTTAATGCGAGATCAGGGCTATCGACATGCCCAGTTTGTTGATCGTTTGGGCGACACCTTCCGCTGGAAAGGCGAGAACGTTTCGACTACCGAGGTCGAAAACGTCTTGGCTGAATGGCCTGCCGTGATAGACGCAGTGGTCTATGGCGTGGAGATCGCTGGCACTAATGGGCGAGCGGGTATGGCGAGCCTTCGTTTAGATGCAGGAGCAACTTTTCAGCCAGACGCTTTGTTCGACCACTTATGCGCACAGTTGCCCAAATACGCGATTCCGCTTTTCGTTCGGGAGGTTGGCGTCATGGAGACGACCGGCACGCACAAGTACAAGAAAACAACGCTGAAAAAAGAGGCATTTAATCTCGGTGTGATCGATGAACCTGTGTGGGTCTTGTTGCCAGGTAGTGAGTGCTATGAACCTTTGACTCCGGCGCTGCAGGGCGATATTAGCGCGGGTAAATTCCGCTTTTAAGGCAAATGTGTCACCGCTGTGCGTATGTTGTTATCGCCTCATGTGCCTAGCTGTAAGTCGGTCAGTTCAAAAGGTTCGCTCTGGCCTGCCAATATCGCGTTGAGTATTCTGGTTTCCCTTTCTGCCAAGGCGCGCATTAATGTCGGCACTTCGGCCATGCTTTGAAACGCAGAGAAGCCTTCGCGGATAAACCCATGCAAGGCGCCGAGCCCCGCCATGTCAGCAGGACGTTCTGAAAGCGTCAACGAGAAGTGGATAATAGAGCTATGTGCATAGCGGTCGAGTTTAATGCCTGCTTCGGTAGTGAGCCTGATCTGCTCTTGCCTCGTCTCAATATTGTTACAGGCACGATACGCCTCGCAATAGTCATGCTCGTTGATCTCCGGGTTTGCCTGATTCGTGCTGTTGAGCTCTAGCAAACGACGTGCAAGGCTTAAGTCCAGCGCCTTGGTTAAATGATTTAGCTCGACAAGAGTGGCGACGGTTTCCAGAATGCGGTCGGGCAGCAGTTTTACCAGCTTGGGGAAGATCCGTTCGAGATCCTGATCCCGCGCACTGAAGTCGCGTTGTGAATACAGTTCGTTGAATAGAAAGTTTAAGCCTGTATGGTGGCGCTCACAGTGGTAGAGGTCGCGGTGCGTATGTTGCAGACGCTGGCTTTGCCAAAGGGTCAGTGCCTCAAGGGCTTGCTGTTCGCTAGGAGAGGGTTGTGCCTGCCTGAAATCGTGGTAGTGAAGCATGGCCTGCTTCAGGCGCCGGGCGCCGGCGCGATTAGTTTTAGTGTTCTGAATTCTATCTTTGTACATCATTCCGAATCCAACTGGGTAATGCATGGATTCTAGGCGAAGAGCTGGGTGATTTACAGGAGGAATCTGGCCGTCGTGCTGGGGTTTCTAGCCGCGCTCAAGCAGAGGCGGCTAACAGCTTACGTTTCAGCTTTTTTGCTGGTGACCTGGGGCTTGAATCTGCGGACTCGCGAGACGGGATCGTGTCAAGGGACGGTACCCATTTTTGATCGTCCAGTGTTACAAAGTGGCTCATCGCATCAGTTTCGACAATCCGAACGGTGTTGGGGCTATGGTGAGCGCTTGCCAGCATGAGATTGCGGTCCAAAATGCGGTCTACTTTGGGTATAAGAAAGGTTCCGTGTCTAATATGCTGATACGCCGAATAATCCTTTTTATCCATCCATGCAAACAGGTTTTCGATGTTGCGTACTATCGTGAGGTGGTCTTTTGTTGCCGTAAACAGTTTGTGGAGCAGCTGCTTTTTGCGCTTGTTCATCTTGCCGAAAAACATCTGCCCATATGAAGATGACGGTGTGTTGTTGATCAACCGGATTACCCAGGGCCACATGCCGTGGCTGACCGGTTCGAGCAAGGCCGAAACCAGCGGGTGGGTTTTGCCGCCGGGCAAGGCCGGAGCCTCGAATATGACTTCAACATGTTCGTACAGCTCGGGGCGCTGTTTAATTGCTTCAAGAATGACTGCGCCGCCGCGGGAGTGGCCATGTATGCGAATGTTCTCGGTTGTAGGAAGGTTCGCAAGTGCCTGGTTCAAAATACAGGCATCGTATTCGATGGTCGCTTCCAGAAACTTGATAGGCACTTCCCACTCGGCGGGCTCTGGCATCGGACCGCTAACCGGAACATGGTAATTGCTGCAGGTTAGCAGAATGAGCTCTGTGGTGGGGTTTTGGTAGCTTTGCGTAAAGTAACAGTGGTTTTCTAGAAAACCGTGTACGGCGATAACCGTTTGTTTAGCCTGACCACTGTGGTTGCGCACACTGACGGCACCTTTACCAACGGTATAGACCTTGCCCGAAAACATCTCGGTATAAGTCTGCTCAATAGGTTTTATCAACTTACGCGCGTGGATAGCTTGCACGATCACTCTCTCCCAACTCGACGACAACTCTCATTCAATGCCCATGGTTGCCTTAAATTATCATTACCCGAAAACCTCGCCTCATTATTAAAAGCGCAGTTTGCGGTTACACCTGCTAGTCAAGTCCTTCGACTACTGGGCGAGATTCGGCCCCAGCACGCAGCAAATGTTAGATTATTTTTCAATGAGTATACGCGGCTATGACCATAATGGAATAAAAAAGCGGATGAACTTTGACCAATACTTATAATTCCGTCAAAGAAAATTGCGTAAGCTCATGAATTAATTATGGCAGATGACTGAAAATTCACGTGTTAAAAAATGTAACTTATGTTAATTTTCGCCGCATTACTGTAAACAGCCACTCTTGCCAAGGCTGTTTTTCGGTGCAGTTATTGCGCCTTTTCTGCTATGTTTGAGTTAGTCATTGCAGTGGATGCAACTGACCTTATTGGTTTATAGGTCATCCCAAATTCCTTTACAAAAACAATTTTACAGGAGTTCAGTGTGAGCGATTATGCTGGCAAACCGTTAAACGGGGTTGATATTGCCTGGTTGAGAATGGATTCTTCGACCAATTTGATGATCATTAATGCGATGATCATTACTGAAAAAATGGAATTTTCCGACTTTAAAAATACGATTCTCAATCGCTTTTTGCGCTTCCCCCGCTTTGCTGCCAGACCGGTTCTCAGATCGGCCCAATATTACTGGGAAGCAGACCCGCTGTTCGATATTGACAGCCACGTAAAACGGGTTGCCTTGCCCGGTAAAGCAGATAAAGCCACATTACAGACTTTTCTTGCCGACCAGGTAAGTATCCCCTTAGATGCGACTAAACCTCTGTGGCAGATGCTTTTTGTAGAGAATTATGAAGGTGGCAATGCCATCATTTTGCGTGTGCACCATTGCTATGCTGACGGTTTGGCCTTGATCTCGGTATTTAATTCAATTACCGACTCAAGCCCCAATATCGCCGCCTTTACCATTGCAACTCGGGCATCAAATGAGCCAGAACCGAGTGAGTCGGGTCTGGAAACCAATTATGAATGGCCGCGTTACCAAAAAGTGCTGGATTCGGCCGTAGATCAAGCCGATAAATATGCTCGTTTGGCGAAAAAAATATCGGTTGATGGTCTAGGTATTTTACGCGACCAAGAAGCGCTGCGCAGCGTTGTTGGCGACGGAGTGCGTGCAGCGGCCGAACTGGCCCAGCTAGCAACTATGCCAGCAGATCCGAAACGGGTATTGAAAGGCCGTCTGGGGGTACGCAAGACCTGTGCGTGGTCCGAGCCAGTGAGCTTCGACAAGTTTCACGGAATCGCAAAAGTTGTGGGTTGTAAGATCAATGACTTATTGTTGTCCTGCGTTGCTGGTGCATTCCGTGAAGAGTTGATACAGGCAGGAGAGGAAGTAGAAGGGCGCAAGATCCATGTGACCTTGCCGGTGAATATTCGCCCCGAAGAAAAAATGGACGTAACAAGTACCCCCGAAGACCTGGGTAACTATTTTGGTACCGTATTTGCACCATTGCCGGTCGGTATTGAAAACCCCTTGGAGCGGGTTTATAAAATTAAGCACGACATGATTGCGCTTAAACAGTCACTGCAACCTGCTTTGTCTTACGGTATTTTGTATGCAGCAGGTATGATGCCCAAGAATATCCAGAAAACGGTGCTGGAAAGTTTCGGAAACAAAACCACTGCGGTGCTGTCAAACGTCCCGGGTTCGCGAGAGCCGCGTTACATTTCTGGCGCAAGGATTAAAGAGCAGATGTTTTGGGTGCCGCAAACCGGAGATCTGGGCTTAGGATTAAGTATCATAAGTTATGGCGGCCAAATTCAGTTTGGGTTGGTTGGTGACGCGCGCTTATTCCCCAAACCTGAACGAATCGTGAACCGCTTTGTCTCGCAGATCGAGTTGCACCGTACCGACATCGTCGCGAGTTATATAGAAGACCTTGTTCAGCCAACTATGGCTTCCTGACGCTTCGTGCCATAGATTTACCGCTTAAGTACCAGAACAAACGCTCTTCGGAGCGTTTTTTTATGGCAGCTGTAAGGAGGAGATTCTGCTATGATGCGCCGCTTAAAGTAGAACCCCCTTACAGGTATTATTTATGGATCAGGATTCAGTTCGCCTGAGCACAAAGCTAAATTTCGAAACCGCTAGAATCGCCTGGCGTGACTTGCAGACATTTTTTGCAGGCGGTTCGGTTATTCATGTACACCCAAACCTCGACTTGCTCGTGGTCGCCGAGCAGTTAGCGGCAGATAATACCGAGCAGTTTACTCGCTGGCTTGAAAGTGGTGAAGTCCAGACTGTAAGTGATCAGCAGGCTTTGCGCTGGTACGAGGACGATGCACTTCTTTGGGGTGTGGTGATTAAACCTTGGGTGCTGGTACAGCAAGACGCGCAGCCATAATTCACTGGCTGGCTGCGCGCAGCTGTTCGTGCTCTCAACGCGGTACGAACAGAAAGTCGCCTGATTCATGGCCCGCAAAGCGAATGGGGGCGTACTGGGGCGCTTGTTCGAATTGCGCTGCTTGCGCAGCATAACTTACGGCTTGGGCAACTTGAGCGTGAAGCTGGCGGCCTTCGATGACGCCTCGATTCGCATCAAGTGCATCGAGCAGGGCCTTTGCAAAGACGGAATGTTGGCCGCCACCACCATCAAGTACCGGAGCGAGTCCACCTGAGCTGAAAGATAAGCGTGAACGCTTGTCGGCGATCATTTTCAACCAGTTCTTCCACGCCTCGGGCGAACGCCCTGCATCCAGCCTTGCCAAAGTGGATCGCGTCATTGAGCCTGAATAACATGAATCAGCGACAACCAATACCTTACGCACCGACATTGCATTGAGAATATCGGTAATCGCGACATTCGAGATCCAATTAGCAGTGCTGGTTTCTTCAGCATCGACAGGCAGCCAATGCCCACGGTTATTTACCTGATCCAGCTCACCGTGCCCGGCATAGTAGATCAGCAGGTTATCGTCCTCGCTCAGCTCTCCGCGCAAGGTATTTAGGGCAGAAAGAATATCGTAGCGGGTAGCATCAATTAGTTTTGTGACCTTGAATCCATAGCGTTCTTTAAGGATGGCGGTCATGGCATCGGCGTCGGCCAGGGTGCTGTTGAGTTTAGGTAAGTACTGATAATCACTGTTGCCAATCACCAAAGCGTGATAATTGCCATAATCTATATCAGGTACCTCGGTTTCAGAAGACGCGTCGGTGGGCTGGTTTTTCGCGCTAAGCTGCTCGGTTTCTGCCAGAAAATCCATTTTTAGCTTAAAGCTTAGATCCGAGCGTAGGCCTGAGGTGTCAATCGCGACAACTTCAACGTTGGTGGTCGAGCGGGTCAGCGGCACGCGATGCTGGAACATGCCCTTTGAGTCGAATTTGATTGACTGGTCATTAACGAGTACCTCGAGTAGCGGATTAGCAGCTTTGATCTGTCCAATAATGGTGCGTTGATCCACGTTTGAGCGGGTCAGAATCACGCTACTATCACGGCTACGAGTAGCAACCAAAGGGGGTTCGATCATCTCGATGACTGGCGCACTGGTTTTCGACGCGACAAGCGGCTTGGCCTGCTCGAGTTGGGAAGCCAGCAGTTGATCGCGGGTTTGTTCAAGCTCTAATTGCAGCTTTTGCTTGCTGGCAGCGAGCTCGGCAAGCTTCAGGTCCTTTTGTTTCAGGCTCAGTTCCCGTTCGGCCAAGTCACGTTGACGTTGCGATAGCTTGGTATCGAGCTCGGCTACGCGTTGTTCAGTAGCTTGCAGTGCCACTTGTAACTCACGTAGTTTTTTCGGGTCAAATTGCTCTTCTATATTTTTCGCTTTTGCCAGTAACTGGGCTTTGAGTTGTTCGCGTAGCGCTTGGACTTCAGCTTGCTTGCTGGTCATTTCCTCGCGTTGCTTAGCGAGTGATGCCAGGTCCTGATTCAGCTGAGCTTTTTTCGATGCGAGCTGCTGCTGAGCGCGGCGTTGATGGACTTCAGAGTTGTCGAGCTGTTTTGCCAGAAATTGAATCCTGTGCGTTTGGACGGCAAGCTTTTGCTCAGAGTCCGCTAAGCGGTTTTCCATATCGGCTATTTGTTCGTCTGAATAGTTGTGTGAGACAAACTTGAGTGTTTTACCACTTATATTGGCGGCTTTGCGATACCAGGCGAGCGCCTGCTCCATGCTGTACTCTACGCCTTGGCCTCTCTCGTATAGCTGCCCTAAGTTTGTTTGGGCTGCTTTATAGTTCTGATCGGCGGCTTTGCGGTACCACTGTGCGGCAAGTGCAAAATTCGGTTCGACCCCTAAGCCCTTCTCATAAATTTCACCGACGTAATTTTGCGCCTTGGGGTCACCGCTTTCGGCCATGGGCAGCCAGATAGACATCGCCGTTTCGTAGTTTGCACGGTCAAACAGAACGTATTCACCGCCGCGAATCTCGCAATCGACGCCGGTTGTTTTAATTGGGCGGCGCTGGGTCAGATAAGTCATATTGCCGCCTAGCTTGCGTATTGCACCCGGCAATAAACAGTCGACGGGAAGAAGTTCGTCTGCTTTCTGGTGATAGTCGATGCCTGCAAACACTGGAGAAAGCGCCAAAAGGGTAGCGAGAAAACCCAATAGCATAGTGCCAGCGTGCGAGCGGTATTTTTTAGCGCCCGACTCCGGTCGAGTATGGTTAAAGTGCGTATCGCCCAGCATGTTGAACTCCTTGGCAGGTCTTTTAGCCTTGCCTTTTGCATAAAGATGCACAGATTCGAAAAATATAAATGAGTTTGCGGGGCAGAACAACGTCATTTTCCCCACCCTTAGTGCCTTGGTGCACTCGCAGTATATAGAAGGACAAGATCACCAGATTAAACAAAAAAAGACCAAAAGCCTGTTTATTAATCGAGGTTATAAACAAAAAGGTACACAGAGCTAATTGATCTGTTTGCTTATTGCCATCCGTCCGTCTGATTTAAATGAGAGGCAAACAAATTAACTGGGGGATAAGACAATGTGCACACAAAAAGAGAAACGCGCAATCAATCATCTAAATCGAGTTTTGATAGGCCTGGCAGGCACAGTTGGCTTGCTAATGGACGGGTTTCAGGGGGGGGACGCATTGTGCATCGTATCGATGCTGTTCTGGTTGTGGCAGTCTGAGTGTAATGTAGTAGAAGAAAAGCTGCTCGACCAAATCAAAGGCGCCAGAGACAGTTATCTTAATAGTCAGGAGCCAAGCCACTAGCGTATTAACCTTTCTCCTGTCGTTGCATATGTGCAGGTCAAGGCTGCAAACATGCTGCTAATGCGTTTTGTCCTCTCTCTTTTTTATCCCGACTTGAGCGTTCCGCCAAACCCCGCAGTGCAGAGCTAAACGCAGATCTCGCCCGGTTAAGTTATAAATTATCTTATTAGGTATTTTGTTTATCTTTATAGCTCGTTTTGGAATTAGGCAAAGGTGATGTCTGTTTGGCTATGGTAGCCTGATCAACTACGGATGCTAGGGCTTCTAGCGCTCGTTTCTGGTGAATCCCATAGTTTTTAAAACAAAAATACACACAAGAAGGGCTCTAAGATGTTGAAAATATTTAAATTAGTCTCGGTTTGCGCATTAGTCGCGAGCTTAAGTGCTTGCGGCGGTGTCGGCAGTCTGGCGAGTAATGCGCGCGTAAGTGATGCGGATAACGATCAAGTCGTCACTATCGGTGATTCGATTTTCGCCTTGTCAGGAAAGCTTCTGGATTACCTGGAAGACTACGCAGGTGAAACTTTCCGCCGTTATACCATCTCTGGCGCAGAAATCACTGGTGGCATTTTCGCTACAGATATTGCGACGCAGTTTGAAATTGCCAAAAGTGATAACGCCAACATAGATACCGTTATTATGGATGGTGCGGGTAATGACATTCTTATTCCTATCATTACCATGTTCGATTGGTATAACTGTAAAACTGAGTGGTACCAGTGGTGGGGCCTGAGCTCGTCGTGCAAGAACCAGATAGACGACTTGTATGTAGAAGTTGTAAATGTACTAAACAACATCGACGCCAGCGGCGTTGATAATGTCATCTTCCTGGGTTATTACCACACTAAAAACGCATTGTTGTGGTTGGATGATGTAGAAGAAGCGATTGACTACGGCGATATGCGTCTGGCTCAGGCGTGTGCAAACTCGACAGCCAATTGCACCTTTGTTGACCCGCGAGCGGTGATCAGGGATAGCGACATCATTATTGATGGTATTCACCCTGCCGACAGTGGCTCAAGAAAGCTAGCTGACCTGATTTGGCCAGTGCTGCAACCTTTACTTTAAGCTCGCCTCAGATGCGCCCTTGTTAGGGCGTCGATAAGCAAGCTAAACTCGACAACCCACTTGGTTTACCGGTGGGTTGTTTTATTTCAACATCTCACATTATGCTGGTTATGAACAAACGGAAAAAATTTCTTTTAGTTATTGTATTCGCTTGCTTGATTGCTCTTTTGCTTACGATTTACCGGTCGCTGCAAGTGAGTAATAGTCAGATAAGCGAAGGCGCAGGGCGTCTGCAGTCTGACCCAAACGGACTCCAATTGAGTACTTCTATGGGTGTATCGGCTGAGAGTACGCTTCCGTTTACTGGCGCGGAAGAATCAGATGAAGGCTTCGAAAAGAGTCTGGTCGAGCAGCTAAGAAACGCTTATCAAGACACGATACATCAGCTGAATGTCCAGGCCAGTTTAATCAAAGTTAAGCAGTATGTGCTGCAACGTTTTCCCGCAGATGGCAGTGAACGATTTACGCAGATTATTCGTCTCGCTTTCCCCGAATATGCCGATTCTATCTTGCTGATTATTCAAGGCTTGGAGGTGTATAACGGGTGGGTCTCGGATAATCAGACAATGTTGCTCGAATTGGCTGAACGCGAGCG